>NZ_CP046266.1:3293461-3596346 GCF_009720625.1 Metabacillus sediminilitoris | reverse complement strand
GTTCAAAATAAAGAGGAGGAATAACTCCTTTTAAAGGGATAGACACCTTCGTCTATCCCTTTCATTATGTAAGCTTGCAAGAAAAACATACAATTGTTGCAAACTATACAGCAAAACATGGTGTTTAAGGAGAGTGTAAAATGGAAGGTGTGCTTTTATTAAATAAGCCAGCTGGAATGACGTCCCATGACTGTGTGGCAAAAATGCGGAAGCTCGCTAAAACAAAAAAAGTCGGTCATACAGGTACTCTTGATCCTGACGTGACTGGTGTATTGCCAATTTGTCTTGGAAGAGCAACAAAGATTGTGGAATATTTGACGGCTTCTTCAAAAACATATGAAGCAGAAATTACAATTGGTTATTCTACAACAACAGAGGATTCATCTGGTGAAGAAATAAGCAGAAAAAGCGTCAATCCTGCGATAACGAAAGCTGAAATCCAAGAAGTACTCCATTCAATGATTGGGGAGATAGAACAAATTCCACCAATGTACTCAGCTGTAAAAGTAAGGGGAAAGAAGCTATATGAATATGCAAGAGCAGGGATAGAAGTAGAAAGACCTTCTAGAATCATTACAATTAGTGAATTAATTTTACTAAGTGATATTATAAACAAAAACAATCTTACAAAATTTCGTTTTCGAGTCACATGCTCGAAGGGGACGTATGTTCGAACATTAGCAGTCATGATTGGTGAAAGACTGGGCTATCCTGCACATATGTCACATCTTATTCGTACAAAATCTGGAGATTTTGATCTAAAGGATTGTCTTACATTTGAAGAGGTTGAAGAGGCCATAGAAAGTGGGAATTTTCAGAAATCTTTACTATCAATTGGTGAAGCGTTAAAAGATTTGCCGAAACTTATTATCCATGATACGCTAAAAGAGAAAGTGAAAAATGGAGCTGTACTAGAGTTGCCATTGAATTTCCAAGACCTAAATGTTGGTTCTCCTATTGCCGTTTACGGTGAAAATAGACAATGTCTAGCTATTTATGCAAAGCACCCTACAAAGCATCATCTCATGAAGCCTACAAAGGTATTAATGAATGAATCTTAAGAAGTTTTTAGTGAGAAAAAGGTGAAGTTGACTGTGAAACTGATTAAACTGACACATCCCCATCATTTTAGTAAACAAGATTTCGATGAAATAGTATTAGCACTCGGTTATTTTGATGGGATTCATAAAGGACATCAAAAAGTCATTAATAAAGCAATAGAGATAGCCGATAAACTAATGCTTAAAAGCGCAGTAATGACGTTTGACCCGCATCCACTTGTAGTTCTTCGTAATCAAAAAGAAATTGATTATCTTACACCACTTGAAGAGAAAATCCGTTTGATTGAGAAATTAAATGTGGATATTTTGTTTATTGTAGAATTTACAAAAGACTTTGCGTCATTAACGCCTCAGCAATTTGTTGATGAGTATATTATAAATATGAATGTTAAGCATGTAGTTGCAGGCTTTGATTTTACATATGGACATCTAGGAAAGGGGACGATGGAAACTTTGTCATTCCATTCAAGAAACCAATTTTCACAAACGACTGTCGAAAAACAAACAGACCATGATCGTAAAATAAGCTCTACATTAATTCGTGATGTTATACGGAGTGGAGATGTAACTTATGCAAGTACTTTATTAGGAAGACCTTATTCGGTATCAGGAACCGTTATACATGGTGATAAAAGAGGTCGAACAATTGGTTTTCCAACAGCAAATATTGGAGTTGACGACGATCTACTAGTACCTCCTACAGGTGTATATGCTGTTTCATTAAATGTACATGGTAAAGAATTTGAGGGTGTTTGTAACATCGGATTCAAACCTACTTTTAATAAAGAAAAATCATTAAAACCAAGTATTGAGGTACATATTTTTGATTTTAACCAAGAAATTTACGATGAAAATGTCACAGTTTCATGGTATAAACGTATAAGAAGTGAGCAAAAGTTCAATAATGTTGATGAGCTTATTCAACAAATTGCAAAGGATAAAGCAGCTGCAATACAATTTTTTGGACAAAAAACGGTTTAATACTTGCATAATCTTTCAAAAGATAGTATTCTAATTGTTGTAACTTAAAACCATTGCTTGGCAATTCGATTCACCAACGTTTGCTCGGTAATTGGGGTTTTTGAAAATTAAGGAGGTGAAAAGGATGGCTATCACACAAGAACGTAAAAATGAACTAATCGCTACTTACAAAACACATGAATCTGATACTGGATCACCAGAGGTTCAAATTGCTATCCTTACTGAGGACATCAATAACTTAAACGAACACTTACGCGTTCACAAAAAAGACCACCATTCACGTCGCGGTCTTTTAAAAATGGTAGGTAAACGTCGTAACTTACTAACTTACCTACGTAATAAAGACGTAACTCGTTATCGTGAGTTAATCAACAAGCTTGGTTTACGTCGTTAATTACTAAGAAAAGCGGGATTTTTCCCGCTTTTTTAGTGTAATTAAATATAGTTATAAAATAAGCAAATTTTGTAAGTATCTTAATAGTTTTTTTCTAATCCTATTTACATACAATAACAACATTGATATGTTGAAATGAAATGGAACATACTAATACATACTTAACTATATAAGAGAGGAGTTTTACATATATGGGACAAGATAAACAATCCTTTTCCATTGAATGGGCAGGTAGAAATCTTACTGTTGAAATAGGACAACTCGCTAAGCAAGCAAATGGCGCAGTTCTAATTCGATATGGCGATACTGCGGTATTAAGTACAGCAACGGCATCAAAAGAACCAAAGCCCTTAGATTTCTTCCCGTTAACTGTAAATTATGAAGAGCGTTTATATGCAGTTGGAAAAATACCAGGTGGTTTTATTAAGAGAGAGGGGCGTCCGAGTGAAAAAGCGATTTTGGCTAGTCGATTAATTGACAGACCAATTCGTCCATTATTCGCTGACGGCTTTAGAAACGAAGTACAAGTTATTAGCATTGTTATGAGTGTTGATCAAAATTGTTCATCTGAGATGGCCGCTATGCTAGGATCATCATTAGCGCTTTGCGTTTCTGATATACCGTTTGAGGGGCCAATTGCTGGAGTAACAGTTGGACGTATTGATAATCAGTTTATTATTAATCCAACGGTTGAACAAACTGAAAAAAGCGATATTCATTTAGTTGTTGCAGGTACAAAAGATGCTATAAATATGGTTGAAGCCGGTGCTGATGAAGTACCAGAAGAAACAATGCTTGAAGCAATTATGTTTGGCCATGAAGAAATTAAACGTCTAATTGCATTCCAAGAAGAAGTCGCTGCAGCTGTTGGAAAAGAAAAAATAGAAATTGAACTATTTGAATTAAATCCTGTATTAGAACAAGAAATTCGTCAATCTGCAGAGAAGGACTTATTACAAGCTATTCAAGTTCAAGAAAAACATGCTAGGGAAGCTGCGATTACGGAAGTGAAAAATGCAGTTATCGCTAAATATGAGGAACAAGAAGTTGATGAAGGCACTATTAAACAAGTTAAACAAATTCTTCAGAAATTAGTAAAGGCAGAAGTCCGTCGCCTTATTACTGAAGAAAAAGTAAGACCTGACGGCCGTGGTATTGATGAAATTAGACCACTTTCATCTGAAATTGGAATATTTACAAGAACACATGGATCAGGCTTGTTTACACGTGGACAAACACAAGCATTAAGTGTATGTACACTAGGTGCACTTGGCGATGTTCAAATATTAGATGGTCTTGGTATTGAGGAATCAAAACGTTTTATGCATCATTATAATTTTCCACAATTTAGTGTTGGGGAAACAGGACCAATGAGAGGACCTGGTCGTCGTGAAATTGGCCATGGTGCTTTAGGTGAAAGAGCATTAGAACCGATTATTCCTTCTGAAAAAGATTTCCCATATACAATTCGACTTGTATCAGAAGTTCTTGAGTCTAATGGATCTACATCACAGGCAAGCATTTGTGCCAGTACGTTAGCTATGATGGACGCTGGAGTGCCAATTAAGGCGCCTGTAGCAGGTATTGCTATGGGACTAGTTAAATCTGGAGAGCATTATTCTGTACTAACAGATATCCAAGGTATGGAAGATGCGTTAGGTGATATGGACTTTAAGGTTGCAGGTACAGAAAAAGGCGTAACTGCATTACAAATGGATATTAAAATTGAGGGACTTTCTCGTGAAATTCTCGAAGAAGCATTACAGCAAGCTAAAAAAGGACGTATGGAAATCTTAAAATCTATGCTCTCAACCATTTCAACACCAAAACAAGAGCTTTCTGAATATGCACCGAAAATATTAACAATGAAGATTAACCCAGATAAGATTAGAGATGTTATCGGGCCTAGCGGTAAGCAAATCAATAAAATTATTGAAGAAACTGGCGTTAAGATTGACATCGAACAAGACGGTACAGTTTTCATCTCTTCTGTTAATGAAGAAATGAATCAAAAAGCGAAAAAAATTATCGAAGATATTGTCCGTGAAGTGGTTGTCGGTCAAATGTATCTTGGTAAAGTAAAACGTATCGAAAAATTCGGCGCATTTGTAGAAATTTTTAATGGCAAAGATGGTTTGGTTCATATTTCTGAATTAGCTGAAGAGCGTGTTGGTAAGGTAGAGGACGTTGTCTCTCTCGGTGATGAACTTTTAGTGAAAGTAACTGAGATTGATAAACAGGGCCGTGTAAACTTATCAAGAAAAGCAGTATTGAAAGAACAAAAAGAAGCAGAAAAGCAAGAAGGATGATAGTGGAGGCCGGGGTAACCGGGCTTCTTTTTAGGTTTTGAGGGTATGTGTTTAAAAATTTATGTTTATGTTAATAGACATTGAGGTATAAATATGTCTTTAGATTAGCTGTCATTGATTTAATAGGTGTTGAATTAGCTAGTACTATAGCGCTTAGACTCTTAATCCCTAATTGAAATGAAAGAACACCTTCTATTAGAGGTCATCTTATGCTTGTCAGGTCTGACCAAAGCGCTTTCGCTTTTCTGTTCTACCTTGTCCTCTTTTTACATATTTTTTAGTAAAAAGGGGGATATATAATGCAAAGGAAAATTATTCATTTCGTGGGTTTTGTTTTAATCATAACGATAAGCATCGGATTTCTAGAAAATCCCTATACATCTTCATATGTTGAGCAAATGAAGCATGCCAGTGTGACTGTTTCTAAACATCAAGACACTTTATACGATAAGATCATTGCTAGGGCAGAAGAATATTACATACCTGCTCAAAATGCTGAAATAGATAGAGTCTGGAAGACAACTCCAGGTTATAATGGCTTAGAGGTAGATATCGAAGAATCGTATAAGAAAATGAAGGAAAAAGGTGTGTTTGATGAGAAACTCCTCGTGTATCGACAAGTAAAGCCGAAGATTCATTTAGAGGATTTACCAGCAGAACCAATTTATCGTGGCAACCCAGAAAAACCTATGGTTTCTTTTTTAATTAATGTTGCTTGGGGAAATGAATATATTCCTGCTATGCTAGAAACTTTGAATAAATATCATGTTAAAGCAACCTTCTTTTTAGAAGGGAGATGGGTTAAAGAAAATCCTGAAATGGCAAAGATGATTGTTGATGCAGGACATGAGGTTGGTAATCATTCTTATACACATCCCGATATGAGTCAACTATCTCCTTCTTCTATTAGAGAACAGCTAGTGAAAACTAATGAAATTATAAAATCAGTGACAGACATCACACCAACATGGTTTGCACCACCAAGTGGAAGTTTTAAAAAAGAAGTTGTAACAATTGCAGACGAAATGAACATGAATACGGTTTTGTGGAGTGTTGATACAATTGATTGGCAGCGACCAGAACCGCATGTGCTTATTGATCGCGTTATAAGTAAAGTACATAATGGAGCACTAATCTTGATGCATCCAACCTCATCAACTTCAAAAAGTCTTGAAACACTCATATTAACGATCAAACAAAAAGGGTATTCTTTTGGTTCGGTTTCAATGATGGTTAATGAGGAAAGGCTAGTGACAATTGAGCAAACAGATGAATAAGAATTTAGAACATCGATGAAGGAGGAACAAGTTTGATAAAAAAATATACGTGTCAAAACGGGGTCAGAATAGTATTTGAAAACATACCAACTGTTCGTTCAGTTGCAATTGGAATCTGGATTGGCACTGGTTCAAGAAATGAAAATCTAAAAAATAATGGTGTGTCCCACTTTTTAGAGCATATGTTCTTTAAAGGAACAAAAACTAGATCTGCTCGTGAAATTGCGGAATCCTTTGATAGTATCGGTGGTCAAGTTAATGCATTTACATCAAAGGAATATACATGTTACTATGCAAAAGTTCTTGATGATCATGCGGGTTATGCTCTTGATGTATTAGCTGACATGTTTTTCCATTCTACTTTTGATGAAGAAGAATTGAAAAAAGAGAAGAATGTTGTGTATGAAGAGATTAAAATGTATGAGGATACACCTGATGATATTGTACATGATGTATTAAGTCGTGCAACGTTTGGAACTCATCCACTTGGTTATCCTATATTAGGAACTGAAGAAACACTAGCCTCATTTAATGGTGATACATTACGAGAATATATGAATGGACATTATACACCAGAAAATGTCGTCATATCTGTTGCAGGAAATGTATCTGAAGCCTTTATTCATGAGGTTGAGAAACTTTTTGGAGCTTTTGAAACAAGCTCTGGCAAGAGTGATTTTGAAAAGCCTAGCTTTATGGATCAAAAATTAGCAAGACAAAAAGATACAGAGCAGGCACATCTTTGTATTGGTTTTAATGGTTTAGAAGCTGGTCACAAAAATATTTATAGTTTGATTGTTTTAAATAACATATTAGGCGGAAGTATGAGCAGTCGTTTGTTCCAAGATGTTAGAGAACAAAAAGGGCTTGCTTACTCTGTCTATTCCTATCATTCATCATATAAGGACAATGGCTTATTGACAATTTACGGTGGAACAGGAAGCAAGCAATTAAATGTATTATTTGAGACAATTCAGGAAACGTTATCTACTTTAAAAGCTGAAGGAATTACGGCAAAAGAATTAGCTAACAGTAAAGAACAAATGAAAGGCAGTTTAATGCTTAGCCTTGAGAGTACAAACAGCAGGATGAGTAGAAATGGAAAAAATGAGCTTATCCTTGGTGAACATCGTTCACTTGATGCAATTATCGAATTGGTTAATGAAGTGAGTGAGGAAAGTGTGAATACATTAGCGAACCAATTATTTACTGATAACTATTCAGTTGCTCTAATTAGTCCTGACGGTAAACTTCCTGAAAGATGAAATAAATGATCATAGAGATTAATATGACAAATGATTATGCCGACAATTTCTTAAAATTGTTGGCATTTTTTTATAACAATGAGCGATAAGATAGTATAAAGGAGGAATGGACATGAGATTAAGTGAATTAAGCGGGAAAGAAATCGTTGATGTAAAACGTGCTGAACGTTTAGGTGTGTTAGGACAAACTGATCTTGAAATCAACGAACAAACAGGACAAATTACATCACTAATTATCCCATCATTAAAGTGGTTTGGTTTAAGAAAACAAGGCAAAGAAATTCGTGTACCATGGAACCATATTAAAAAAATTGGGACAGATATGATTATCCTAGATATACCAGATGAACAGATTGATAAATTAGAATCATAGCCCTCAAATGATTGGCTTAGGCCAATCATTTTTTATTTCTTCACTTATTTATCTCTTCATTTTCAAATTTACCTAGTTTATTCACCCATACTCCATTTTCTACATAGTATGTTGAAGTAAGTTATCCAAGAAAATCAAAACAGATAACATGTCTAAAAAGAAGGTGAACGATTAACATGTTAACAGGACTGAATGTAGCTGTTATCGGTGGCGATGCAAGACAGCTAGAGGTTATCCGTAAATTAACTGAGCTAGATGCAAAACTTTTTCTCATCGGATTTGACCAATTAGACCATGGATTTACAGGTGCTTCGAAAGTGAAGTTAGATGAGGTTCAATTTAAAGAAATAGATGCAATCATTTTACCAATCCCTGGCACAAATCATGAGGGGATTATTGATACAGTTTTTTCTAATGAAGAAGTCAAATTAACGGAGGATTTAGTTAAATCTACTCC
Source organism: Metabacillus sediminilitoris (assembly GCF_009720625.1). Taxonomy (NCBI): domain Bacteria; kingdom Bacillati; phylum Bacillota; class Bacilli; order Caryophanales; family Bacillaceae; genus Metabacillus; species Metabacillus sediminilitoris. Next base: position 3,588,229 of record NZ_CP046266.1, on the reverse strand, counting down.
ACCACATTGCGTTATTTATTCAGGAATTACGAATGCTTATTTAGATAAAATTGTTCAATCGACAGATCGGAAATTAATCCAGCTTTTTGAACGTGATGATGTTGCAATCTACAATTCCATTCCAACTGTTGAAGGTACGATTATGATGGTCATTCAACATACGGATATTACAATCCACGGTTCTAAAATAGCTGTTCTTGGTCTCGGAAGAGTGGGAATGAGTGTTGCTAGAACATTTTCCGCATTAGGGGCAAATGTAAAAGTAGGGGCTAGAGATACTGCACATATCGCTAGAATAACTGAGATGGGCCTTACTCCCTTTTATTTAGATGCCATTCAAAAAGAAGTTGAAGACATTGATGTGTGTATTAACACAATTCCACATTTAATTGTAACAGCACAGGTCATCTCAAAGATGCCTGCACATACTTTAATCGTTGATTTGGCCTCTAAACCAGGTGGAACGGATTTTCGATATGCTGAAAAACGAGGAATCAAGGCTTTATTAGCACCTGGTTTACCTGGCATAGTTGCACCAAAAACGGCTGGGCAAATTATCGCGAATGTTCTTTCGCAATTGTTACATGATTTAGTGAAAGAAAGAAAGGGGTCTTCACAATGAAATTAGCAGGAAAACGAATCGGCTTTGGTATTACTGGGTCTCATTGCACATATGAAGAGGTATATCCGCAAATTAAGTCATTATTAGATGAAGGTGCAAATGTTGTACCTGTTGTAACACATACAGTGAAAAATACAACTACTCGTTTTGGAGCAACTGGAGAATGGGTTGAGAAAATTCAAAAATTGACTGGTAACAAAGTAATTGATTCAATCGTTGATGCAGAACCATTAGGACCAAAGCTGCCACTTGACTGCATGGTGATTGCTCCTTTAACAGGAAATTCTATGAGTAAGTTTGCAAATGCACTCACAGATTCCCCTGTACTTATGGCTGCAAAAGCAACATTAAGAACTCATAGACCTGTTGTATTAGGGATTTCAACAAATGATGCACTTGGTTTAAATGGAGTTAATCTGATGCGTTTAATGGCAACAAAAGATATTTATTTTATTCCATTTGGTCAGGATGCACCAGACAAAAAGCCTAACTCTATGGTAGCTAGAATGGAAGCATTACTAGAGACAGTATTAGCGGCATTAGAAGGCAAACAATATCAACCTGTAGTTGTTGAAAAATTCCGCGATCTAGAAAAATAATTTAAAAATTCAATAAAATAATCATAAATTTTTGAGTTCATTCTTTAATTATTATGATAGAATAGTACGTAAAAGATTTGAAGCTATTATCATGTTTGTTGAAATAGCTGGAAGGAGCTAGTATTGATGGAAGCAAAAGGTTATCATGTAGCAGTAGTCGGAGCAACAGGAGCAGTTGGGCAGCAAATGCTTCAAACTTTAGAAAATCGTAATTTCCCAATTTCAAAACTAACTTTGCTTTCTTCTGAACGTTCAGCAGGTACAAAAGTAACGTTCAAAAACGAAGAATATACAGTTCAAGCTGCAACTCCAGAAAGCTTTGAAGGAGTTCAAATTGCACTATTTAGTGCGGGTGGAAACGTGTCAAAACAGCTAGCACCAGAAGCGGTTAAACGCGGTGCTATTGTAGTAGATAATACAAGTGCTTACCGTATGGATGAAAATGTTCCATTAGTTGTACCTGAAGTAAACGAGGAAGCATTAAAAACTCATAATGGTATCATCGCAAATCCAAACTGCTCTACAATTCAAATGGTTGTTGCACTTGAACCGCTTCGCCAAGCTTACGGGTTAAATAAAGTGATCGTATCAACTTATCAAGCAGTTTCTGGGGCTGGAGCTGTAGCAATTAATGAATTAAGAGAACAATCTAAGGCTATTTTGAATGGGGACCAATTCACACCTGAAATTCTCCCTGTAAAAGGTGACGAAAAACACTATCAAATTGCATTCAACGCTATTCCACAAATTGATAAATTCCAAGATAATGGTTTTACATTTGAGGAAATGAAAATGATCAATGAAACAAAGAAAATTATGAATACGCCTCAATTACAAGTAGCAGCTACATGTGTTCGTTTACCTGTTGAAACAGGCCACTCAGAATCAGTATATATTGAAATTGATCAAAAAGATGTAACTGCAGACCAAATTAAAGCATTGTTAAAGGATGCAGATGGTGTTACACTTCAAGATGATCCATCAAATCAAATTTATCCAATGCCAGCACATTGTGTAGGAAAAAATGATGTGTTCGTAGGAAGAATCCGTAAAGATTTAGACCAAGAAAATGGTTTCCATATGTGGATTGTTTCTGATAACCTATTAAAAGGTGCTGCATGGAATTCAGTACAAATAGCAGAGAGTTTAATAAAATTACAATTAGTTTAATTTATTTTTGGAAGAGAGCATGGATCATATCAGGCTCTCTTCTCTCACGTCTGGAGTAGAGGTGTTTCAATGAAAATTATTGTTCAAAAATTCGGTGGTACGTCTGTTAGAGATGATAATGGTCGAAAATTGGCCTGTAAACATATTAAAGATGCAATTGAGGAAGGCTATAAAGTCGTTGTCGTTGTTTCTGCCATGGGCAGAAAAGGTGATCCTTATGCAACTGATACATTATTAGATTTAATTTATGGTGATATAGATACGATTTCAACTCGAGAACAGGATATGCTTTTATCTTGTGGTGAAATGATTTCATCAATTGTATTTTCTAGTATGCTAAATGATCATAATATAAAGGCTACTGCGTTAAGCGGGGCCCAGGCTGGTTTCGTAACGAATCATGAACATACGAATGCAAAGATACTTGAAATGAAATGTGAACGATTATTAGATACACTTGAAACTTATGATGTAGTCGTTGTTGCGGGGTTTCAAGGAGCATCTACTAAAAATGGAGATATTACAACACTCGGGAGAGGTGGAAGCGATACGTCTGCTGCAGCTTTAGGTGCAGCTTTACAAGCAGAATTTGTGGATATTTTTACAGATGTTGAAGGTGTTATGACAGCAGATCCACGAATTGTAGAAAACGCAAAACCTCTTTCTATAGTTACCTATACTGAAATTGTTAATCTTGCATATCAAGGTGCGAAGGTCATTCATCCTCGAGCAGTTGAAATAGCCATGCAATCTGAAGTACCAATCCGTGTAAGATCAACATACTCACAGTCCTCGGGAACACTCGTTACATCAAATCAATCTACTAAAAGAGGAAGCGATGTCCATGAAAGCATAATCACTGGAATCGCACATGTCTCTAATGTAACTCAAATTAAAGTAACAGCAAAGGAAGGCCAATATAATTTACAGCCAGAAGTATTTAAAGCAATGGCAAAAGAAGGAATCAGTGTAGATTTTTTTAATATTACTCCTAAAGGTGTCATTTACACTGTAACCGATCAAGTGACAGACCGTGCGATTGAAACTTTGAAAAATCTTGGGTATGATCCGGTTATTAATAGACATTGTGCAAAAGTTTCAACAGTTGGTGCAGGCATTATGGGTGTTCCAGGAGTGACAGCGAAAATAGTGACAGCACTTTCTGAAAAGGGAATCCAAATTCTACAATCGGCAGATAGCCATACAACGATTTGGGTATTGGTGAAAAATGAGGATATGGTCGAAGCGGTTAATGCTCTACATGAAGCTTTTGAATTATCAAAATAAGAGCGGATTACTTCCACGATATTTATCTTTTGCAACACCTTAATGGTAATACGTAACATAAGGAGCGAGCGTGAAATGATTCATTTTGGTAGACTTTCTACAGCAATGGTCACTCCGTTTGATAAAAACGGAAATATCGATTTTCAAAAAACATCAACATTGATCGACTATTTAATTAACCATGGAACAGATTCTTTGGTTATAGCAGGTACAACAGGGGAATCTCCAACTCTTAGTACGGAAGAGAAACTAGCTTTAATTCAGCATACTGTAAAAGAAGTGAATGGAAGAATTCCAGTTATTGCTGGAACGGGAAGTAATAATACCGCTGCTTCTATTAAGCTAACGAAACAAGCTGAAGAACTTGGTGTCGATGCAATCATGCTAGTTGTACCTTACTATAATAAACCAAGTCAGGAAGGATTATTTCAACATTTTAAAGCGATTGCTGAATCAACTAAACTACCTGTTATGCTTTACAATATTCCGGGTAGAAGCGCGGTTAATATGACTGTAGATACAATTGTTAGACTGTCGGATATTCCAAACATCGTAGCTGTTAAAGAAGCAAGTGGGAATTTAGACGCCATGGCAGAAATTATTTCTAGAACAAAGAATGATTTTGTTCTATATTCTGGTGATGACGGCTTAACATTGCCAGTTTTATCAATCGGTGGTGTTGGTGTTGTATCCGTTGCATCCCATATTATTGGAAAAGAGATGCAAGCTATGATCTCAGCATTTATAAGCGGTAATTACATTTCTGCAGCAGAACAACATCGCAAATTATTACCTGTCATGAAGCAACTATTTGTTGTTCCTAGTCCTGGACCAGTTAAAACTGCTTTGCAAGTAAAAGGACTTGATGTTGGTTCAGTTCGTTTACCATTAGTGCCATTAACTAGTACGGAACGAAGTGAATTAATGGATGTAATAAACAAAAACTCATAAAACGCAAGCTTTGATTTTTACATTGAAGATCAAAATAATAGTAAAAGGTCTGATACTCAGTATCAGACCTTTTACTATTATTTAAGGCGTAAGAATATATTTCATTTTATTACTATAAGTCGCTATCCGAGAATTTCCTTGTATTCCAATTCTTTCATCAGGTATAATATTTCTAAGTGACGTTGAACGGGTACATCAGTGGGGAGGATTTATTAAATCATGGAAAAGACAGAAAATATAAAGTTAATAGCATTGGGTGGCGTAGGTGAAGTCGGAAAAAATATGTTTGTAATAGAAATTAACTCTGATATCTTTATTGTGGATGCGGGGTTAATGTATCCCGAAGGTGAAATGCTAGGAATTGATATGGTCATACCTGATATCACATATTTAAAAGAGAATAAAGAACGTGTAAAAGGAATTTTTCTAACTCATGGACATGATGAAAATATCGGTGGAGTTTTTTACCTTCTACATAATATAAATGTTCCTATTTATGGGACAAAGCTTACATTGGCTTTAGTTGGTGAAAAACTGAAAGACAATAGAATGAAGCAATCCATTTTAGTAAAAGAAATTGATAATCAAACTGTTTTATCATTTGAAAGTACAGAAGTAACTTTCTTTAAAACAAATCACAGTATTCCAGATTCAGTAGGCATTAGTTTTCGTACAACAATGGGATCAATTGTTCATACTGGAGACTTTAAATTTGACCAATCCCCATATGGTGAAAGTCAAATGGATCTCGGCAAGATTGCTAAAATTGGTGAGGAAGGCGTTTTATGTTTGTTATCCGACAGTGTTAATGCAGAAAAGCCTGGATATTCTGGTTCTGAAGCAATTGTTGGTGATGAAATTGCTGATGTTATGTATAATGCTGAAGGAAGAATCATTGTTGCGGTATTTGCATCAAACCTTGTTCGCATTCAACAAGTCATAAATGCAGCTGTAAAAAACAACCGCAAGTTGGCGATTGTTGGGAAGAATATGAGGAATCTGCTTAATTTAGCCAGTAGTCTTGGATATATCCATATTGAAGAAGATTTGCTTCTTTCAGTAAATGAAATAGAAAAGTATCCAAAACATGAAGTGGCCATTCTAACAACAAGTAATCATGGTGATCCTCTTGCTGTTTTATCAAGAATGGCAAAACAATCACATAAAATAGTGAATGTTAGGGAAGGTGATACGGTCCTTGTTGCTGCAACACCAATCCCAGGTCATGAGCTTGTTTTTTCTAAAACAATTGATTTATTATTTAGAGCAGGTGCACATGTTGTATTTGGCCAAAGGCAAATTCATGTTTCAGGCCATGGGCATCAAGAAGAGCTCAAACTGATGCTTAATTTAACTAAACCAAAATATTTTATTCCAGTTCATGGGGAATATAAAATGCAGAAGGCCCATGCTAGATTAGCTGGACAAGTAGGTATAGAAGAAAAAAATATATTCCTGATTGAAAAAGGCGATGTAATTGAATTTAAAGGAAACAATGTACATTCAGGAGCAAAAGTTCCTTCAGGTAATGTTCTAATTGATGGCTTAGGCATTGGTGATGTTGGAAATATTGTTCTTCGTGATCGTCGTTTGCTATCGCAAGACGGTATATTAATTGTAGTTGTCACTCTTGATAAACAAAGAAAAAAAATAATTTCCGGGCCAGAGATCATTACAAGAGGCTTCGTATATGTAAGAGAATCTGAAGAGCTAATTACGAAAGCAACTGAGATTGTAGCTGATATCGTTGATCGAAGCATGCAGGAATATAATATCGAATGGTCAGCATTAAAATTAAGTATGAGAGAAGCACTCAATCAATATCTATATGAAAAGACGAAAAGAAGGCCGATGATTTTGCCTATTATTATGGAAATATGAAACGGTTTAACTAATATAAAACCCGAAAAGTGTTGAATTATTTATATAAATAATTCAACGCTTTTTTTTCAAGAAAAGACCTAGGTTCATTACTAAAGTCTGTCTTTTCAATTCAACAATCTTCGTAGAACAGAGCATTTGAGTAAAAAAATATGAATTTCTAGGCTCAAATCTCTTGTGATAGACTACTTCCTTATGTCTAAGAAGTTTTCGTATGAAATATTCTCGGTTGTAAATACTACAAACACAGAATGAAATAGGGAGGAATATTCATGACGAAGCATGAAAACTACATACACGAAAATGAAACAGGAGATAAGGATACTGTAGAAGGAAAAGAAAGTTCAATTGTAGATAAAATACAAGCTTTAGGGCAAACAAATGTACCACAAATGGGACAGGATTCAAAAATCCACTGTTTAACAATTGTCGGTCAAATTGAAGGACATATTCAACTTCCCCCGCAAAATAAAACAACTAAATATGAACATGTTATTCCACAAATTGTTGCAATTGAACAAAATCCAAATATAGAAGGACTGCTTGTTCTGTTAAATACAGTTGGTGGTGATGTTGAAGCAGGATTGGCAATTGCAGAAATGCTTGCATCCATTTCTAAACCAACTGTATCAATCGTTTTAGGTGGAGGACATTCAATTGGAGTTCCTATTGCTGTTTCTTGTGATCATTCCTTTATAGTTGAATCAGCAACAATGACAATCCATCCTGTGAGGTTAACTGGTTTAGTTATCGGAGTGCCGCAAACATTTGAGTATTTAGATAAGATGCAGGAGCGAGTTATTAATTTTGTGACAAAGCATTCCAATATAACAGAGGAAAAGTTTAAAGAACTTATGCTATCAAAAGGAAATTTAACGCGTGATATTGGAACAAATGTAGTTGGAAATGATGCAGTAGAATACGGTTTAATTGATGAAGTCGGCGGGGTAGGTCAAGCAATTCAAAAGCTGAATAGTTTACTTGATAAGTCGAAAGAAGAGCAGGTGTTACAATGATATTCTATACAACGATGCCAGAACAGCTAATGTTTCCAATTATGGATGAAGAATACAGAAAGCAATCTGTCGTTGAAATGAATGGTGTCCAACTCCTTGTACAAGAAACAACACCATCACAATATGAAGTTGTTAGAATATTAAGTAGTGATCCGCAACATTATTTAGATGAACAGTACTGTCCAGGACAAAAAATTACAATGACCTTTTCTACCAATGGTGGTAAATATGGTATAATAGGGTAACAATGAAAAAGCAGCCAGATTCGGCTGCTTTCTTCATTCTTAGAAGGTTTCAGGAAATATCCAGGGACTAGCACATTTAAGACCTAAACCTACAAGACAAAAAGGTAAATAAATTTAATTCTTGTTTGGATACAATGTCAGTCGAGCCAGATCAAAAAATGCTTGCGCAAATGGTTCTTTAACTTGGAAATTAATTTACATAGGTGATAATTATGGCAAAACGTAAAAGAAAACAAAGAAAGTCAAAAACAAAGCAAGATTGGAAACAGACGTTAAAATTTGAACTCGCAGGTTTAATTATTCTAGCAATTGCAATCATTGCTATATCAAAGCTGGGATTTGTCGGAAATACACTTGTACACCTGTTCCGTTTTTTTAGCGGGGAATGGTATATGCTATTTCTTATAGGAGTTGTAATATATGCACTCTATTTGATATGGAAGCGGCAGATTCCAGTATTATTTAGTAGACAAATGATTGGTAGCTATTGTGTGATAGCCTCTCTATTACTACTTAGTCATGTAACTCTTTTTAAAATGCTTTCTCACAATGGGACTTTTGCGACTCCAAGCGTTCTCTCAAATACACTTGAATTATTTTGGATGGATGTAAGAGGTGAGGCAAGTACGATAGATTTAGGTGGAGGCATGTTAGGGGCATTACTTTTTGCTGCTTCATATTATTTATTTGCTGAAGCAGGATCAAGAATGATTGCTATTGTCTTAATTGTTATTGGGATTATTCTCATTACTGGTAGATCTCTCCAAGCAACCTTAGCTAAAATATTTGGTCCAATTGGAAGATTTGTAAAGAATCAAGCAATTGGTTTTATTGATGATATTAAAAACCTGCCTAGGGCATTTAAAAATAAACGCAGGGAACAAAAACAGAAGAAGAAAGAAAGAAAAGCTGAGAAGGCTGATCAACTTAATACAGAAATTGATGAGGAGGAAGAACTTCAACCTCTAATATCCAGCTTTTCAGACCGAGAAGCAGTTGAGAAACAAGAAATGGTTATTCATACAATGGAGGATGATCAAAAAGAATATGCTTCTAAGGAGCTGGAGACAAAGGAAATTTCGCAAAAGTCAACGAAAGAAGACACTCAAGAATTGCAGCCAATTACATTTGTAGAGGTAGAAAATAAGGATTATGAATTGCCTCCGCTTGATTTATTATATCCACCAAAACATAATTCGCAAAATGCTGATAAGAAAAATATATATGAAAATGCTAGAAAGCTTGAAAAAACATTTCAAAGCTTTGGAGTAAAAGCAAAAGTAACTCAAGTACATCTCGGCCCAGCTGTAACTAAATACGAGGTATATCCTGATGTTGGTGTAAAAGTTAGTAAAATTGTCAATTTAAGTGATGATTTAGCATTAGCTCTTGCAGCAAAAGACATTAGAATAGAAGCACCCATTCCTGGGAAATCAGCTATTGGAATTGAAGTACCTAATTCAGAAATTGCGATGGTTTCACTTAGAGAGGTACTGGAATCTAAAGCAAATGATCGTCCTGATGCAAAATTATTAATCGGACTAGGAAGAGATATATCCGGTGATGCAGTATTAGCTGAACTTAATAAGATGCCTCATTTACTTGTAGCAGGTGCGACAGGTAGTGGAAAAAGTGTATGTATAAATGGAATTATTACAAGTATTTTAATGAGAGCAAAGCCACATGAAGTAAAATTAATGATGATTGATCCGAAAATGGTTGAATTAAATGTTTATAATGGAATTCCACATCTACTGGCACCAGTTGTAACAGATCCAAAAAAGGCATCACAAGCATTAAAAAAAGTTGTTAATGAAATGGAACGCCGCTATGAGTTATTTTCACATACTGGTACAAGAAATATAGAAGGATATAACGAAATGATTAGAAGGAATAATCGTGAGGAAGAAGTAAAGCAGCCTGAAATTCCTTATATCGTTGTCATAGTAGATGAGCTAGCCGACTTAATGATGGTAGCATCATCAGATGTAGAAGATTCCATCACACGACTTTCTCAGATGGCTCGTGCAGCCGGAATCCATTTAATCATTGCAACACAACGCCCATCAGTTGATGTCATCACTGGAGTAATTAAGGCTAATATTCCTTCTAGAATTGCTTTTAGTGTCTCGTCCCAAACAGATTCTCGAACAATACTCGATATGGGGGGAGCGGAGAAGCTGCTCGGTAGAGGAGACATGTTATTTTTACCAGTTGGTTCTTCTAAGCCTATTCGTGTACAAGGGGCTTTTTTATCAGACGATGAAGTTGAGCAAACGGTAGACTTTGTAATTGCCCAACAAAAAGCACAATATCAAGAAGAAATGATTCCATCAGATATAGTAGAAACAACAAGTGAAGTACAAGATGAACTTTATGATGATGCTGTACAGCTTGTTGTAGACATGCAAACTGCTTCTGTTTCAATGCTGCAAAGACGGTTTCGAATTGGCTATACGAGAGCAGCAAGATTGATTGATGCAATGGAAGAAAGAGGAATTGTCGGCCAATATGAAGGTAGCAAACCTCGTGAAGTTCTTCTTTCAAAAGAAAGACATGAAGAACGAACATCATAATTTTAAGCTGAACAGTGAATGACGCTGTTTAGCTTTTTTTGTTGAGAAAAATGATTGGAATTTGGGATAGGAATGATGATATGAAAATAATGTTTTTCTATTTAGGATATAACTAAAAATAAGTTAAAAGATTTCATTTAAAAATAGTATGTTTGAATTTTGCTGACTTATTAATGTTTTCTACTAATTTCGACAAATTTACTTTGTTTCTATTTATTTCTTTTTAAAAACATGATATAGTATTTTCGATTAGAGATAGGTGTATAACATCAGATGTCTGATCTCTTGTACATAACAGAGATAGTGAGGCGCACTTATGAGCATAAAATCTGACAATCGTCACTTATATTTACAGGTTATTGATAAAATTAAGGAAGATATTGAAAATGGTACATACAAAGAAAAGGAAAAGCTTCCTTCTGAATTTGAACTTTCGAAAAGTTTAGGTGTTAGTAGAGCCACTTTAAGGGAAGCACTCCGCATTCTTGAGGAAGAAAACGTTATCATAAGAAGACATGGCGTTGGAACGTTTGTTAATTCAAAACCTCGCTTTACATCAGGAATTGAACAGTTAAATAGTGTGACAGGGATGATTGAAAAAGCAAATCTTACTCCTGGTACTATCTTTCTTTCCTCCTCAATTATTAGTGCAACAGATGATGTTGTAAAAAGGTTTAAATGTGAGCAGGATGAGGAAATTTTCTTATTAGAAAGAGTACGTACTGCAAATGGAGAACCAGTCGTCTATTGTTTAGATAAAATTCCTACAACTATTTTACCTGAGTCATTTGGCCATGTGCAGGAATCTTTATTTGAAATGCTGGAGGAAAAAGCTAATATTTATATTAGCTATGCCATAACACATATTGAACCAATTGGGTATCATGAAAAAATTTCACCTATTTTAGAATGTGACCCAGAAACATCATTGCTTTTGTTAAAGCAAATGCATTTTGATGAACAAGACAGACCAATCGTATATTCGTTAAATTATTTTAGAGCTGATCACTTTAGTTTTCATGTTGTAAGAAAGCGGTTATAAGTAAAAGATAAAGATTGGATAGTAGTATGCTTATCCATTCTTTTGTAAGGATAGGTAAGAACATTGTGCTTTTCTCCTCTGCTTTTGTTTATGATGTACATGGGAAAACCTGAACTTTAAGGAGGTGATTGTGCACGAACGACCATCTTTGATATATAGGAATTCGAAATATTATTACATTTTTAGGGGGCAATTAAACGTGAAGAAAAAACATGGACTAGTATTATCATTAGTGCTTGCTGCTGGAACACTTTTAGCAGGCTGTGGTGGCGGTGCTGACAAAAACGAAGAAGCTGGTGGAGAAGGTAATGAAGATATCTTCAAGGTTGCTATGGTAACTGATGAGGGTGGAGTCGATGATAAATCATTTAATCAATCTGCTTGGGAAGGTATTCAAGAATACGGGAAAGCGAACAATCTTGAAAAAGGAAAAGGTATTGACTATCTGCAATCAGCAAGTGATGCAGATTATGCAACAAACTTAAATACGCTTGCTCGTAAAGACTTTGATTTAATTTATGGTGTTGGTTTCCAATTACAAGCGGCAGTAGATGAGATCGCACAGCAACAAAAGGATGCTCATTTTGCTATTGTTGATAGTGTCGTAGAACAGCCAAACGTTGCAAGTCTTACTTTTAAAGAGCATGAAGGATCATACTTAGTGGGTGTGGTTGCTGGTTTAACTACGAAAACGAATAAAATCGGTTTCGTTGGCGGTATGGAATCTGATCTAATCAAAAAGTTTGAAGTTGGATTCGTAGAAGGTGTTAAAGCAGTAAATCCTGATGCAAAAGTTGACATTCAGTATGCTGGATCTTTTACTGCAGCTGATAAAGGAAAAGCGATTGCTTCTAGTATGTACGGTTCTGGCGCAGATATTGTATATCATGCAGCAGGTGGTACTGGTAACGGTGTATTCTCTGAAGCAATTGACTTAAAAGTAGAAGACCCAGATCGTGAGCTTTGGGTTATCGGTGTCGATAAAGACCAATATGAAGAAGGTAACGGTAAAACAAAAGATGGGAAAGATTTTAACGTAACACTTACTTCAATGGTAAAACGTGTAGACGTTGCTGTTAAAGATCTTTCTGAGAAAGCGAAAGCTGGTGATTTTCCAGGTGGAGAAATCATTGAATACGGAATTCAAGAAGACGCAATTGGAATTGCTCCTGCTCCACATGATGAACATTTATCAGATGAAGTAAAAGCGAAAGTAAAAGAATTTCAAGAAAAAATTCTTAGTGGCGAAATCGAAGTACCTACAAAATAATAGATATAAGATATAAACATAATAGGGGCTGACTTAATTTGAAACACTCAGATCCCTCTAACTTAAATGATTATAGGATTCTTTCCTATATCCTTAATATAGTTAGAGAAGTCTGGGCAATTTAAAGTCGCCCCTATATTCCTGAAAATCAGTAAATGAAAGTTTTTTATTAGCTAAAAGATTTTCATTTGGTGATTTTCATACCAGATAGCTTTTGTTCAATGGAGCGTTAAGTTAACAAAAATGATTAGATAATACCTTATGTTGTTCAGGAAAAAGGAGTGAGCCAGTTTGGAATATGTCATTGAAATGCTAAATATTCGTAAAGAATTTCCTGGCATAGTAGCGAATGATAACATAACTCTACAAGTTAAAAAAGGCGAAATTCATGCGTTATTAGGTGAAAATGGAGCAGGAAAATCAACATTAATGAATGTACTCTTTGGACTCTATCAACCGGAAAAAGGAGAGATCAAGGTTAAGGGTCAAAAAGTTGATATTACGAATCCTAATATAGCAAATGATCTAGGAATCGGGATGGTTCATCAGCATTTTATGTTAGTAGATACTTTTACAGTTACTGAAAATATTATTTTAGGTAATGAACCGAAAAAAGGGATGTCTATTAATTTAAAAGATGCTGAAAAACAAGTAAAAGAAATATCGGAAAGATATGGACTTTCTGTTGATCCTTCAGCAAAAATTTCTGATATCTCAGTTGGAATGCAGCAGCGAGTAGAAATCTTAAAAACACTTTATCGCGGAGCTGAAATTTTAATATTTGATGAACCAACAGCGGTGTTAACCCCTCAAGAAATAAAAGAATTAATCCAAATTTTTAAAACGTTAATTAACGAAGGAAAATCGATCATCTTAATTACTCATAAACTTAAGGAAATCATGGAAGTTTGTGATCGAGTGACCGTTATTCGAAAAGGTGAAGGAATTGGTACAGTAAATGTAGCTGATACGAATCCTAATGAGCTTGCTTCGTTGATGGTAGGTCGTGAGGTTTCATTTTTAACTGAAAAAATTCCGGCATCTCCAAAGGAAGATGTGTTAACAATTGAAAATTTAGTTGTGAAGGATAATCGCAAAGTTCCAATGGTTAATTCATTAAACTTATCTGTTCGAGCTGGAGAAATCGTAGGGATTGCGGGTGTCGATGGAAATGGTCAGACAGAATTAATCGAAGCCATTACAGGTCTAAGAAAAGTCGACTCAGGCAGTATTAAATTAAATAATAAAAACATCACAAATATGCATCCAAGAAGAATAACAGAGTCTGGTGTTGGACATATTCCCCAAGATCGACACAAGCACGGACTTGTTCTTGATTTTCCAATTGGTGAAAATATGGTTTTACAAACTTATTATCAACAGCCTTTTTCAAAAAGCGGAGTCCTAAATTTTAAAACAATTTATAATAAAGCAAAGCAGTTAATTACAGAATTTGATGTTAGAACGCCAAGTTCAACAACATTAGCAAGGGCATTATCGGGTGGAAATCAACAAAAAGCAATTATTGGTCGGGAAGTTGATCGAAATCCGGATTTATTAATTGCAGCACAGCCTACACGTGGTTTAGATGTTGGTGCAATTGAATTTATTCATAGTCGCCTTATTGAACAGCGTGATAATGGAAAAGCCGTCCTTCTTATTTCATTTGAATTAGATGAAATTATGAATGTAAGTGATCGTATCGCTGTTATATATGAAGGGAAAATCGTGGATATAGTTGATCCAAAAGAAACAACTGAACAAGAGTTAGGACTACTTATGGCTGGTAGTAAGCGTAAGAAAGAAGGTGAGCAGTCATGAATTTAAATCGTTATATGAACATATTAATTCCCATAATAGCGGTCATACTAGGTTTAGTTTGTGGGGCTTTTATCATGTTAATAAGCGGTTACGATCCGATAGCAGGATATAGTGCATTATGGTATGGGATTTTTGGTGAACCTTATTATATTGGTGAAACCATTAGGCAAATAACTCCCTATATTTTATCCGGTTTGGCTGTAGCTTTCGCATTTCGTACAGGGCTATTTAATATCGGTGTAGAGGGGCAAGTAATTGTTGGATGGCTTGCAGCCGTTTGGGTTGGTGTTGCATTTGAATTACCAGCCATTATTCACCTTCCACTTGCAATTATCGTTGCAGCTTTAGCTGGAGCTTTATGGGGATTTGTTCCTGGATTTTTAAAAGCAAGATTTAAAGTGCATGAAGTAATTGTGACGATTATGATGAACTATATTGCACTTCATGTTGTAAATGCTTTAATTAGAGATGTTATTACAGAAAATGCTGATAAAACGGAAAAAGTGTTTCCATCTGCATCCTTACGCTCTGAGTTTTTTGAGAATATGACAGATTTTTCACGTATGCACTATGGGATATTTATTGCAATTATCGCTGCAATTGTCATGTGGTTTTTGCTTGAAAAAACAACAAAAGGATATGAACTTCGTGCTGTAGGATTTAATCATGACGCATCTCATTATGCTGGAATGAATGTAAATCGCAACATTATTTTATCGATGGTTATATCAGGTGCTTTTGCCGGTATCGCGGGTGCAATGGAAGGTTTAGGTACATTCGAGTATGTATCAGTTAAAGGTGGTTTTACAGGTATTGGATTCGATGGAATCGCTGTAGCTTTAATTGGAGGAAACACTGCACTTGGAATCATACTCGCAGCAGCATTGTTTGGCGGGTTAAAAGTGGGAGCATTAAATATGCCTTCTGAGGCCGGTGTACCAAATGAGCTTGTTGAAATTGTTATTGCGCTTATCATCTTCTTCGTAGCTTCAAGCTATTTTATTCGTTGGATTTTACTTCGATTTAAAAAGGAGGGGAAATAAGTGAGCATATTACAGGCTTTAGAAATCATTATTCCAACAGCATTGTTTGTTGCTGCGCCACTTATTTTCACTGCACTTGGTGGAGTTCTTAGTGAACGTTCAGGTGTTGTAAACATCGGTTTAGAGGGCTTAATGATTATTGGTGCTTTCGTGGGAATTGTCTTTAATTTGACTTTTGTTGAAGTGTTTGGAAAAGCAACACCGTGGCTAGCCATTATAGCCGCAATGATTGCAGGAGCAATTTTTTCATTATTACACGCAGTGGCTTCGATAACATTTAAAGCAGATCAGGTGGTAAGTGGTGTTGCGATAAATTTTTTAGCTTTGGGATTAACATTATTTTTAGTGAAAAATATATATGAAAAAGGTCAAACAGACCGTATCAACATGAGTTTTAATAAAATGGATATACCTATTTTAAGTGATATTCCTATAATCGGTAAGATTTTCTTTTCTGGCGGTTATATTACGTCATACATTGCTATCTTAGCAGCTCTCGTTGTTTGGTATGTTGTTTATAAAACACCGTTTGGTTTGCGACTACGTTCAGTCGGTGAGCATCCAATGGCTGCAGATACAATGGGAATTAACGTAACAAAAATGAGGTATATAGCTGTTATGCTTAGTGGGGCGTTTGCAGGAATTGGTGGAGCGGTTTATGCGACCATCATTTCAAGAGATTTCAGCCATGCAACAATTAGTGGCCAAGGATTTATGGCCTTAGCAGCTGTTATTTTTGGTAAATGGCATCCATTAGGAGCCATGGGTGCAGCACTATTTTTTGGTCTTGCACAAGGATTAAGTATTATCGGTGGATCAATTCCATTTTTAAAGGATATTCCTACCGTATATTTACTTATTCTACCGTATGTTTTAACAATTCTTGCACTTGCAGGTTTTATTGGCCGGGCTGATGCACCAAAAGCAAATGGAACACCTTATGAAAAAGGAAAACGCTGATAAGTATAAAAAAGCTTCTTCAACTTTTGTTGAAGAAGCTTTTTGTTTTTAACAGTGGGAAATACACGAGGATTATCAAGTTTTGTAAAATGATTGGACATTAAATAAATTGGCCGTTGCAAAAAAAATTTCAGCATTTAACTTTTAGAATTTTTAACCTTTCCTACTTATCCCAGTATATGTTAGCTAATATCTACACAAAATGTATTTGTACGAAGGGATAGAGCAGGCATCGGTTTATCTAAATTTTATAGAAAATATCTTTCTATATTTTGGATAAAAATTTATCTTATATCTTAAAATTCACTTTAACCTTTATGATCGATTTTCGTTTTTTTACAATAGTAATGAACAAAAATATAAATTAAAAAAGGTGAAGCAATGAGGGAAGCAAGTAAGAAACTCGATTTATTGGCATTATCATCGGTACCCTTAGTGATGACATTGGGAAATTCAATGTTAATTCCTGTTTTACCGTTAATTTCTAAAAAATTAGGGATATCCTCTTTTCAAGTATCATTGATTATTACAGTGTATTCAATCGTCGCAATACTATTAATCCCAATTGCTGGCTATTTATCAGATCGAATAGGCAGGAAAATGGTGATGGTACCTTGCTTAATAATTGCTGGTATTGGTGGAGCTGTTTCAGGTTGGGCTTCATGGAAAATGGATGATCCCTTTTTGGTTATTTTAATAGGGAGAGTATTACAAGGTGTCGGTTCTGCTGGTGCAGCTCCTGTTGTAATACCTCTAGTTGGAGATATGTTTAAAAAAGACGAACAAATTAGTGCTGGTCTAGGGTTAACAGAGACAGCTAATACAGCCGGAAAAGTATTAAGTCCAATAATCGGAGCAGTATTGGCTTCATTTTTATGGTTTTTGCCTTTTTGGTTTATTCCTTTTTTTAGTGCAATCAGTGTTCTGCTTGTCTTTTTTTTCATAAAGGTCCCTAATCAGAAAGAAAAGAAAAATCAATCAATTAAGGAATTTGCAACAAATGTTAGGGATGTTTTTAAGGTTAATGGGAAGTGGCTTTTCGCCATTTTTGCAATTGGGTGTATTATCATGTTTGTTTTGTTTGGTATTCTTTTTTATTTGTCAGATATGCTTGAAAAAGTATATAACCTTCAAGGAGTAAAAAAAGGTCTAGTTTTGGCTATTCCATTACTTGCACTTTCTATTAGTTCATACATCTCAGGTAAAAAAATCGGTCAAAATAAAAATTTAATGAAAACAGTAACCGTAATAGGTATGGGATTAGTTACAATTTCGTTTATTGCGATAAGAATTCAACATTTATTTATTTATCTAGTTTTATTTTTAATTATTACCGGTATTGGCATTGGGGTCACCCTACCTTGCCTTGATGCAATCATTACTGAAGGTATAGAAAAAGAGCATAGGGGTACAATCACATCCTTCTATAGTGCTATGAGATTTATTGGAGTGGCTGCTGGTCCGCCAGCATATGCTTATTTCATGTCAGTATCAGAGCATCTTATCTATTATATTTCCGGCGGGATAAGCTTTTTGGCAGTTTTGATTGTAATGCTTTTCATAAAGCCAGATAAACGTTCGCAAGATGATCCTAATTCTAAACACATGCCTAAACTTGCTTAATAAAGATCAAGGAGTTAGCTTTCAGTAGCTTAATTACGAGTATATAGAGGTTTAGCTAAAGAAAGAATAAATAGTAAAAAAAGTGTATTATTTCCTTTATTATCCTCGTATTGATATAATTACAAGAATAACTATAGTTTAAATGGAGGTTCTTAATGACATATATTAATGAACAGCTTACCGAAGTGAATGGGCTGACACTTCATACCGTAACTACTTCGAAATTTAAAACAAATACGATTGTAATCAAGATGCTCGCACCTTTGAATGCTCAGGAAGTTACATATAGAGCCTTACTTCCATATGTACTTCAAAGAGGAACAAAGACGTATCCAACTAGCACAAGCCTTAGACAGCATTTAGATGAGTTATATGGTGCAACCTTGAATGTTGACCTTGCAAAAAAAGGTGATAATCATATCATTTCACTTAGAATGGAAATTGCAAATGAAAAATTTTTATCAGATCAAAGTCCACTATTAGAAAAAGGAATGAAACTTTTATCTGAAATATTGTTAGAGCCAGTCCTTGATGGAGAGGCATTTAAAGAAGACATTGTTGTACAAGAAAAACGAACTTTAAAACAACGAATCCAATCCGTATATGATGATAAAATGAGATACTCTAATTTACGTCTTGTTCAAGAAATGTGTAAAGGTGAATCGTATGCATTACATGTTAACGGGGAATTGGAAGATGTAGAAAATATCTCGGCTGCATCATTATATGACTATTATCAAAAAGCAGTTTCTACTGATAAAATTGACTTGTATGTCGTTGGTGACTTAAATCAAGAGCAAGTAGAAGGATATGTAAAACAGTTTTTTACATTTGAAAACAATCATCAACCCATTGCAGAAGAAGGCTCTAAAAAAGCTGTTGAAGAACGTGAAGTAATAGAAGAACAGGATGTTAAACAAGGGAAATTGAATATTGGATATCGTACTAATAGTACTTTTCGTGATGATGACTATTATGCGCTACAAGTGTTTAATGGAATTTATGGCGGTTTTTCACACTCTAAATTATTTATTAATGTCCGTGAAAAAGCAAGTTTAGCCTATTATGCAGCATCTAGAATTGAAAGTCACAAAGGCTTGCTCATGATCATGTCTGGTATAGAAGTTCAAAATTATGAACAAGCGGTATCCATTATCCGTGAACAAATGGCAGCAATGAAAAATGGCGATTTTAACGATCAAGACCTTGAGCAAACAAAAGCAGTTATTCGCAATCAATTATTGGAAACCATTGATACAGCATATGGATTAGTTGAGATCGTCTATCATAATGTTATTGCTCAAATAAATCGTCCATTTGAGGATTATCTTCAAGGAATAGAAACTGTTTCAAAAGATGATATTGTAAAAGTTGCCCAAAAATTGGAGTTAGATACGATCTATTTCTTAAAAGGAAAGGGGGGGAATGCATGACAAATCCAATTCGTTTTGAACAGCTGCAAGAAGAACTTTATCATGAAAAAATGGATAATGGACTCGAAGTCTATGTATTGCCAAAAAAGGGCTTTAACAAAACTTATGCAACCTTTACAACGAAATATGGATCAATCGATAATCGATTTGTCCCTCTTAATAAAGATGAAATGGTCACAGTTCCTGATGGTATTGCTCATTTTCTGGAGCATAAGCTTTTTGAAAAAGAAGACGGTGATGTGTTCCAACAGTTCAGTAAACAAGGGGCTTCTGCAAATGCTTTTACATCATTTACAAGAACGGCCTACCTCTTTTCTAGTACAAGTAATGTAGAGAAAAATCTTGAAACATTAATTGATTTTGTTCAATCACCTTATTTTTCTGAAAAAACGGTTGAAAAGGAAAAAGGGATTATTGGTCAGGAGATAAACATGTATGATGACAATCCTGATTGGCGTCTATACTTCGGACTAATTCAAAATCTCTATCAACAACATCCGGTAAGAATCGATATAGCTGGAACGATTGATTCAATTGCTAAAATTACGAAGGATTCCTTGTATGAGTGCTATCATACATTTTACCATCCTAGTAATTTGCTTTTATTTATTGTAGGTGCTGTTGAACCAGAAGCAATCTTGAAGCAAGTTAGAGAAAATCAACAGAAAAAGGAATTCACATCTCAATCCGAAATTAAGCGAGAATTTCCTAATGAGCCGAATGAAGTGTATAAAAAGATTGAAAAATTGTCGATGAATGTTCAAAGTTCAAAATGTTTAGTAGGTTTAAAAGCAAAAAATCCAAATCGTACAGGAAAAGATTTATTAAAATATGAGCTTTCAATGAACGTTTTATTAGATATTCTTTTCAGTAAAAGTTCTCAACATTATGAAAAACTTTATAGTGAAGGCTTAATCGACGATACGTTTAGTTATGATTATACCGAAGAGAATGGGTTTGGCTTCGCAATGATCGGTGGAGATACCGAAGATCCAGATAAGCTTGCTGAACAAATTAAAAGCATTCTATTTAAAGCTAAGAACGAAGGCGTTGATTTTTCAAATTTTGAAGCTGCGAAGAATAAAAAGATAGGTGCATTTTTAAGAGCCGTTAATTCACCAGAATATATCGCAAATCAATTTACAAGATATGCTTTTAACGAAATGAATCTTTTTGATGTCGTCCCAACTCTTGAATCGCTTACACAGGAAGATATTACCACAATCCTCAATGAAGCTATTGAGGAAGAATTATTCACTGTATGTCAGGTCGTTCCAAAGTGAAATTAAATGACTATGATATACTTATATGACTAATGGAAAGGTCTGACAAATGTCAGACCTTTTTTGAGGAGGAAAACATGGAAAAGTATGCTTTAATTACTGGTGCCAGCGGCGGGATCGGCACTGCAATCGTAGAGAAACTTATTGAAGATGGATATCACATATATGTTCATTATCATCAAAATGAACGTGCAATTAATGAATTAATAAAAGCTTATGAACCATACAAAAAGATGTTGTTACCGATTCAAGCTGATTTAACAAATCATAATGGAGTGCAAAAACTTATAAATCAAATCACTATGCCGATTGATTTACTAGTATTAAATAGCGGTATTAGTTATTACGGATTAGTAACAGATATGAGTGATGAGGAAATTGAGCAAATGATTGCATTACATATATCGAGCCCATTTCGATTAACACAAAAGCTTATCCCTGCTATGGTAAAGAAACGTGAGGGGAATATTATCGTTATATCATCGATATGGGGGATTGTTGGAGCATCTTGTGAGGTCTTGTATTCAATGGTTAAAGGGGGACAAAATTCATTTGTTAAAGCACTAGCAAAAGAGCTTGCTCCAAGCAATATCCGTGTAAATGCTATTGCGCCTGGAGCGATTAAAACCCGAATGCTTTCAAATTTTACTGAAGAGGAATTAAAAGCATTAGAAGATGAAATTCCCCTTGGAAGATTAGGTAACCCTAATGAGGTTGCCCAAACTGTTTCATTTTTAGCATCGAAGAACTCTTCCTATATTACTGGACAAGTGATATCGGTAAATGGAGGATGGAGTTAAATAAATCAAATTAAATAGAATAAAAACTTTTTGAAATGGAACAATAAACTTGTAACAATAATAAAGGAGGTACTCCTATGGCTGTTTTAGAAAATTGGGATGAGTGGAAAAATTTCCTTGGTGATCGTTTACATCATGCACAAAATGAAGGAATGAACGAGCAAGTCATCAATAACTTAGCATTTGAAGTTGGTGACTATTTAGCAAAACAAGTTGACCCTAAAAACACTCAAGAGAGAGTACTAGCAGATCTTTGGAGTGTAGCATCAGAACAAGAGCAACATGCTATTGCAAGTATGATGGTAAAGCTTGTTCAAAATAACGGATCACATTAAGAAGAGAGGAGATATCCTCTCTTTTTCATTATGATCATTAAAGGGTTTCATTTATATCTTTTTTGGATAAAGAAGAAGAAATGATTTGTTTTTGTTTACAAGCTAGGAACGTTTAATCGTTATGGTTTCGTTTTTATATAAATGGTCTTTCTTCTTTTTGATAAATCATTTATTATTAGTAATAGTGGTTGTTTAAAGGGGGACTAAACTTGTCATTTGAATGGTATTTGGAATATGAGATTCAAAAAAATCGACCTGGGCTCCTTGGAGATGTATCATCATTATTAGGGATGTTATCAATCAATATCATTACCATTAATGGTGTCGATGATTCTAGGCGTGGACTATTAATGAAATGTGAAAGCAATGATCAAATTCGCAGACTTGAATCAATTCTAAAAACAATGGACAATATAACTGTTACAAAGCTAAGGGTTCCAAAGCTTCGTGATAAGTTAGCTGTAAGACATGGACGATACATACAAAGAGATGCTGACGATAAAAAAACATTTCGATTTGTACGTGATGAACTTGGACTATTAGTTGATTTTATGGCAGAATTATATAAACAGGATGGACATAAATTAATTGGTATCCGCGGTATGCCAAGGGTAGGTAAAACAGAATCTATTGTGGCTTCGAGCGTTTGTGCTAACAAAAAGTGGTTATTTGTTTCTTCTACATTATTAAAGCAAACAATCCGCAGCCAACTGATAGCTGATGAATATAATGCAGACAATGTCTTTATAATTGATGGAATCGTTTCTACAAGAAGAGGATCTGATCAACATTTACAGTTAGTTAGAGAAATTATGAGACTTTCTGCAACAAAAGTAGTAGAACATCCTGATATTTTTGTTCAAAATACAGAATATACAATTGAAGATTTTGATTATATAATAGAAATTCGAAATGAGCCTGATGAGGAAATTACATATAAAGATGTTGAAGAACCTCAAACGATGTTTGATTCTTCCGGTCTTTCAGGCGGCTTTGACTTTTAGATTATGGGGTGTTACGGTTGAGTGAATTAGGAAATCGACTGAAACAAGCAAGAGAAGAAAAGAATATTAGCTTGGATGACCTTCAGGATTTAACAAAAATTCAGAAGCGTTACCTAATTGGTATAGAAGAAGGCAATTATTCGATGATACCAGGAAAATTCTATGTTCGTGCTTTTATTAAGCAATACGCAGAAGCAGTTAATTTAGATCCAGAAATGCTTTTTGAAGAATATAAAAACGAAGTTCCAAGTACATATAACGATGATTTACCAGAACAACTATCAAGAGTAAAAACACATAAGCAACTCCCTAAAACTGCTTCTAAATTTCTTGATCTTTTACCTAAATTACTAATTGGTGCTATTATTATTATTATTGCGATCGTGATTTGGGTATGGAGACAAAACGCCAATGAGACTGATCAAGTGAAAGAATCCACTGAAGAAGTTGAAAATGAGAACGAATATAAGAACAATGTAGAAAATACGACATCTACTGACAAAGAAGAAAAAGCAGTGAAAGAAGATGTAAAAGAAGGTTCATCAGTTGAGGAAAAAACAGAGCCTGAAGAGGAAAAACCTGCTCAAACAATTACCGTTAAAGGTGTTAATGGTTCTACAACAACATATGAACTCGCTGGATCAGAAAAATTTGAACTTGAGGTAATTGCGAAAGATCGAACATGGGTTAGTGTTAAAAATGGAAAAGGTAAAAGCTTTTTTGGTGCTGAGATTCCTAAAGGGGAATCAAAAGTAACGGATCTTACTGCTGAATCAGAAATTACTGTGAGAGTAGGAAATGTTCCGGGTACTGATTTGAAAATCAATGGTGAACTACTCCAATATGAGGATACAAAAACAACACCACAAAACATTACTATTATTTATACTAAACAATAGGGACTAACTCATGTTAATGTGTTTGATACCTTCCCCAACAAATATTGTCCTGTAAAGCTATAAATGTTGGGGAAAGGTATTAGACTATTGGTGGGTAGTCCCATTTTTTGTTTTCTAAATATATGACTCACGGAGGGAAAAACATGAATTTACCTAATAAAATAACGATATCGAGGATCTTTTTAATTCCAGTATTTATGATTATCATGCTTGCACCATTCAATTGGGGAGAACTGACATTTGGTAATGAAACCATTTTAGTCACTCATTTAGTCGGAGCAATTCTTTTTATTGTTGCCTCGACAACAGACTGGATAGATGGGTATTATGCACGAAAACTAAACCAGGTGACAAACCTTGGGAAATTTCTTGATCCTTTAGCGGACAAGCTCCTTGTTTCTGCCGCTTTAATTATATTGGTTCAACTAAATCTTGCACCATCTTGGATGGTTATTCTAATCATTAGCCGTGAATTTGCTGTTACTGGTTTAAGAGCAATCTTGGCTGGTGAAGGGGAAGTTGTTGCGGCAAACATGTTAGGGAAAATAAAAACGTGGACACAAATTATTGCCATTTCTGCGCTGCTCCTACATAACTTGCCGTTTGAATTTATTAATCTTCCATTTGCACAGATTTCACTTTGGGTTGCTACCTTTTTTACTGTAATATCTGGCTGGGATTATTTTAATAAAAACAAACATGTCTTTATAAACTCAAAGTGATCTAAATGATCAGGAGGAATTCCAATGAATATACGTACAGAAATAATTGCTGTTGGCTCTGAATTATTACTAGGTCAAATTGTAAATAGCAATGCTCAATTTCTTTCTCAGCAGCTAGCAGAACTTGGGATGAATGTTTATTACCATACAGTTGTCGGTGACAATCCGACACGATTAGAGCAAGCTATTGATGTTGCCAAAAAACGTTCTAATATCATTATTTTTACTGGAGGTCTCGGACCTACAAAAGACGATTTGACAAAAGAAACGATTTCAAATGCACTTGGAAAGAAACTTGTGTTTGATCAAGAGGCGTTAGATAGTATTGAAAACTATTTTGTGCAATCAAAAAGAATCATGTCAGAAAATAATAAGAAGCAAGCCCTTGTACTTGAAGGTTCATACATATTGAAAAATGATTTCGGTATGGCACCTGGCATGGCATTAGAGGCTGATCAAACGATTTACATGCTGTTACCAGGTCCGCCGAGTGAAATGAAGCCAATGTTCAAAAATTATGGCCGAGAATATTTCCAAAAACAACTTGGATTCCAAGAAAAGATTATTTCTCGTGTGGTAAGATACTTTGGAATTGGAGAATCACAGCTAGAAACTGATATACAAGACATCATAGACGAACAAGTTAACCCTACTGTTGCACCATTAGCTGGTGATGGGGAGGTTACCCTTCGATTAACTGCAAAGCATGTTGATGAACTGGTTGCAAATCAACTTTTAAACGAACTAGAGCAAAAGATTAATCAACGTGTTGGTGAATTTTTTTACGGTTATGAACAGACAACACTCCCACTAGAACTTAAAAAGCTGTTAATAGAAAAGCAAAAAACGATTTCTGCAGCAGAAAGTTTAACTGGTGGAATGTTTTCTGAACAAATAACAGCGTTGGATGGTGTTTCCCAATTCTTTAAAGGAAGTATTGTCAGCTATTCAAATCAAATGAAAGCTCAAATACTAAAAGTCTCACCACAAACTCTTCAGGAATATGGGGCTGTCAGTGAACAATGTGCAAAGGAAATGGCAGATCAAATCCGAAAGTTATCGAATAGCGATATTGGTATTAGTTTTACAGGTGTTGCAGGACCGGAACCTCATGAAGGCCAGCCAGTAGGTACCGTGTTTATTGGCATTTCGATGCAAAATAGGGAAACTCAAGTGTATTCATTTCATTTTGTTGGAACAAGGAAAGGAATACGTGTTCGAACGGTAAAGTATGGATGTCATTATTTAGTTAAACTATTAACTGAAATAGAATGATATAATAGACTCTCCTAATCATTCTTACATGATTGCTTACTTGAGAGATTCAAATAGGATCTAATTCTTTAGATCCTATTTTTGTGTGAATCTTTTCAGATGATCGAAAAATAGTTTTTACTATTAGATTTACTAGTCATTTTTAAATTATTTTACAAGCAAAAAGGGAAGTTTAGAATCATTTTCTAGTTAAAAATAATCGAATGAATGTTCGATTTTTTACTTGGCAAACGATAAAAAAAGGGGTATATTAATTATAGATTCAATTAAAGGAGGAAATTTAGTGAGCGATCGTCAAGCTGCCTTAGATATGGCGTTAAAACAAATAGAAAAGCAATTCGGTAAAGGTTCAATTATGAAATTAGGGGAACAAACAGATAGAAAGATTTCAACTTCACCAAGTGGCTCGTTAGCACTTGATGCCGCATTAGGAGTAGGTGGATACCCGCGTGGTAGAATTATAGAGATCTATGGTCCAGAGAGCTCTGGTAAAACAACTGTAGCCCTACATGCTATTGCAGAAGTCCAACAGCAAGGTGGGCAAGCAGCATTTATTGATGCTGAGCATGCGCTTGACCCTGTATATGCCCAAAAACTTGGTGTTAATATAGATGAGCTATTGCTTTCTCAGCCGGATACTGGAGAACAAGCACTTGAAATCGCAGAAGCACTTGTACGTAGTGGTGCTGTTGACATTCTTGTAATTGACTCAGTCGCGGCGTTAGTTCCGAAAGCGGAAATTGAAGGTGAGATGGGTGATTCTCACGTTGGTCTTCAAGCTCGTTTAATGTCACAGGCATTACGTAAACTATCAGGTGCGATTAATAAATCAAAAACAATCGCTATTTTCATCAATCAAATTCGTGAAAAGATTGGCATTATGTTCGGTAACCCTGAAACAACACCAGGTGGACGTGCGTTAAAGTTCTATTCATCTGTTCGCCTAGAGGTTCGTCGTGCAGAAACTCTTAAGCAAGGTAACGATATGGTTGGGAACAGAACGAAAATCAAGATTGTGAAAAACAAAGTCGCACCACCATTCAAAGTAGCTGAAATAGATATTATGTATGGTGAAGGGATCTCAAAAGAAGGAGAAATTATTGATTTAGGATCAGAGCTTGATATCGTGCAAAAAAGTGGTTCATGGTACTCATATAATGAAGAACGCTTAGGTCAAGGTCGTGAAAATGCGAAACAATTTTTAAAAGAAAATCCTGCACTCCGTATAGAGATACAAGAAAAAATCCGCAGTCATTATGGTTTAGATGAAGAAGCTCTTTTACCTGAAGAAAGTCAAGAAGAATTAGATTTACAAAATGATTAAAAAGGGCATCAGCCCTTTTTTTATTAATTCATAAAATATTTTTAAATAATAACTATATATAAAAATAATATTTTCATCATCCTATATTTTAATAAAATAATAGAATACATAATTCTCTTATTATAATTAACATATTTGGATATAATCTTCAGAAGAAATGCGTCAAAACTATATATAATATGACATAATTCTACAAACGCATCACTTATTTTCGACAATTGGAATAACAGCTACATGATTGGCAATTGGTTGAGTACCTTTAATCGTTATCATGACAGGCTTGACAAGAAAAATACACACATTTACAATTAGGATGTATATTTTACAATTTTGTAGAATGATGATTGAAGCATTTTGAAAGCAAAAAATGTTGGTACTTGAATTTGTCTTCCTAACAATTCGAATAAGACGTAAAGTTCAACATGGAATCTAAAGCTTTGTGCTGTATGTTGACAACTTATAATTGAACAATGTACATGCCGACACTTTAATCTAGAAAAAAAACAAGTTCATAGCAAGAGGAGGTGTAATGATGGACATCGTATCAATAATCATCTCCATTTTGCTTGGCCTAATCGTCGGTGCAGTTGTTGGCTATTTTATTCGTAAATCTATTGCCGAAGCGAAAATTGCAGGAGCAAATCATGCTGCTGAACAAATTCTCGAAAAAGCAAAGCGTGATGCAGAAGCTACGAAAAAAGAAGCACTTCTTGAAGCAAAGGATGAAATCCACAAATTGCGAACAGAAGCAGAGCAGGAAGTTCGTGAAAGACGAAACGAACTTCAAAAACAAGAAAATCGCTTATTACAGAAGGAAGAGAATCTTGACCGTAAGGACGAGTCTTTAGATAAACGAGAAGTTATGCTAGAGAAAAAAGAAGGTTCTCTGAATGAAAGACAACAGCATATTGAAGAGATGGAAAGCAAAGTGGACGAAATCGTGCGTAAACAGCAAACAGAGCTTGAACGCATATCAAGCCTTACACGAGATGAAGCAAAGTCGATCATTCTTGAAAAGGTTGAAAATGAGCTGTCACATGATATCGCTATAATGATTAAAGATAGCGAAAATCGTGCTAAGGAAGAGGCTGACAAGAAAGCTAAAGATATTCTGTCGCTTGCTATTCAACGTTGTGCAGCAGATCATGTAGCTGAAACTACTGTTTCTGTTGTAAATCTTCCAAATGATGAAATGAAGGGCCGTATTATTGGACGTGAAGGACGTAATATACGAACATTAGAAACTTTGACGGGTATAGATCTAATTATTGATGATACTCCTGAAGCAGTTATTTTATCAGGGTTTGATCCTATTCGAAGAGAAACAGCAAGAATCGCGCTTGACAAACTTGTTCAAGATGGTCGTATTCATCCTGCTCGAATTGAAGAAATGGTCGAGAAATCTCGACGTGAGGTTGATGAACACATCCGTGAAGTTGGAGAGCAAACATCGTTTGAGGTTGGTGTACATGGACTTCATCCGGATTTAATTAAAATATTAGGTCGTTTGAAATTCCGAACAAGTTACGGACAAAACGTGTTGAAACACTCAATGGAAGTTGCATACTTAGCAGGTCTTATGGCTGCAGAACTTGGAGAAGATGTGTTATTAGCTAAAAGAGCTGGTCTACTGCATGATATCGGTAAAGCGATTGACCATGAAGTTGAAGGAAGTCACGTAGAGATTGGTGTGGAACTTGGAACAAAATATAAAGAGCATCCTGTTGTGATTAACAGTATTGCTTCACATCATGGTGACACAGAACCAACGTCAATCATTGCCGTTATAGTTGCAGCAGCAGATGCGTTATCAGCTGCTAGACCTGGTGCTCGAAGTGAGACGCTTGAAAACTATATTCGCCGTCTAGAAAAACTTGAGGAGATCTCTGAATCTTATGACGGTGTTGAGAAGTCGTTTGCGATACAAGCAGGTCGTGAAGTACGAATTATGGTAAAACCAGACAGTATTGACGATCTACAAGCACATCGCCTGGCTAGAGACATCCGTAAAAGAATTGAAGAAGAACTTGATTATCCAGGTCACATTAAAGTTACTGTTATTCGTGAAACAAGAGCTGTTGAATATGCAAAATAAAGTGGTGCAGAAATGCGCCACTTTATTTTTTTAAAAGGCTCTTTTTCTCTAAGAGATTGTTGCTTTTAAATCGAAAATTATTTAAGGTTGATTGGAGCAGATTGCGAGACTCCTGCATAGAGCAGCGGGACAGGTGAGACTAATGCGTGCGTTTACGCCGTAGAGGATCACAGCAAGCCCCGCGGAAATAGAACATCCTCTCGCTGCAATCAACCACACCGCACTACTTGATAAATAGCAATAAAGTTTGCGAAAACAGCTTTTTAAAATATGTGTAAGACTAAGTTTCGTAAAGAATCGAAAAGAAAACTGATAGTAGAGAGGGCCTCAATTATGAAAATATTATTTGTTGGTGATGTATTTGGATCACCTGGTCGAGAAATGGTTAAAGAATACCTGCCGAAATTAAAAACGAAATATAATCCGCATGTGGTTATTATTAATGGGGAGAATGCTGCACATGGAAAAGGAATAACAGAAAAAATATATCAGCAGTTCATAGAATATGGTGCACATGTTATTACAATGGGGAATCATACATGGGATAATCGTGAAATATTTGACTTCATTGATCAAGCAAATAAAATGATTCGACCTGCTAATTTTCCAGAGGATAACCCTGGTAAAGGAATAGCTTTTGTAACAACTGCAGGAAAAGAAATAGCGGTCATTAACCTACAAGGGCGCGCTTTTTTACCACCATCTGATTGTCCTTTTAAAAAAGCAGATGAACTTATTGCAGAAGCAAAAAAGAGGACTTCGATTATCTTTGTGGATTTCCATGCTGAAGCAACAAGTGAAAAGCAAGCTATGGGTTGGTATTTAGATGGAAAAGTATCAGCTGTAGTAGGTACCCATACACATGTACAAACTGCAGACGAGCGTATTTTAGATAAAGGTACGGCGTTCATAACAGATGTAGGAATGACTGGACCATACGATGGTATATTAGGGGTTAACCGTGAGATGATTTTGAAAAGGTTTTTAACCAATTTACCTGTCAGACATGATGTGGCAGAAGGAAGGACACAATTAAGTGCAGTTGTCATAGACATTAATGAAAAAACTGGTCAAGCAAAAAAAATTGACCGAATTCTTATTAATGATGACCATATGTTTTTTGAATAAGTTAAGTTTACAGTAAAAACTACATGGATAAAAAATACGAGAACTTAGTGGGTGAATATGATTGTAGAGATTTCAGGGTGTTGAGTTGATTAAAATTTTCAAATTAATGTACGAACAAGCAGGAATACTTTCCATTTCTAGTGAATATAGTATCAATGGATAAGGAACTACCACTGTTTGGAAGGGGATAGGGGATCCCTTTTAAACAAAATATGCCAATGATTGTTCTAATGAACACTCGAGGATTCATTGAAAAATAAGGGGGAACTAGAAATGGAAATATTAAAAGTTTCAGCAAAATCTAATCCTAATTCTGTCGCTGGTGCATTAGCTGGAGTTTTAAGAGAGCGAGGAAATGCTGAGATCCAAGCTATTGGAGCTGGAGCACTTAATCAAGCAGTTAAAGCTGTAGCTATTGCAAGGGGATTTGTAGCACCTAGTGGTGTGGATTTGATTTGTATACCTGCTTTTACTGATATTCAAATAGATGGAGAAGAGCGTACGGCAATTAAACTCATTGTCGAGCCTCGATAAAGATTATGTAATATGCAAACACTGCCGGAAGTTTGACAAGGGGTTGGCTCAATGAGTCAGCCCCTTGTTTGTAGATAAGGGATAAATTTTATTTTCAATCAAAAAATCGCTATGCAGGCTTGTGTTTTAATAAATAATTGGTGATAGAGCGTAAAATAACTCAAATGGTGACGAACATGTAATTTTCAAAGAGTGATGAAAATGTTGAAAAGATCGGTATGAGGGAGAGGTTGATTAGATGAAATTATTTGATGCACACTGTGATATGCTATTTAAGGTTTGGAGAGATCCTAATATAAATGTATATGATGATAAACGGTTACATGTTTCAATTTCAAAGCTAAAAAATATAAAAAACAATATCCAATGTTTTGCCATTTACATCCCTGAAGATGTCCCATTTACAAATCGTTTGAATGCAGCCCATGCGCAGATAAATTTATTCTATCAAAAAGTGTTGCAAAAATATCCTGAAGTAAAATTAATTAAAACTAAATCAGACATATCCAAACTATCTGAAAACGAAATCGGGGCGATATTGACATTAGAAGGTTGTGATGCAATTGGTGATAGGCTTGAAAATTTAGAACTGCTTTATCAATTAGGCATTCGATCAGTGGGATTAACGTGGAATTATGCCAATCTTGTTGCAGATGGTGCCCTTGAAAAAAGAAATGGCGGTCTAACTAATTTTGGGAGGACAGTAATAAATTTTTTAAATGAGCAAAAGCTTTGGACTGATTTATCTCATTCAAGCGAAAGGAGCTTTTGGGAGGCTCTTGACATTGCAGAGTTTCCAATTACTTCACACTCTAATGTGTATAAACTTTGTCCGCATGTTAGGAATTTAAAAGATGAACAAATTGTTGCTTTATTTAAAAAAAATGGAATGATCGGTGTAACATTTGTTCCATCTTTTATTTCCACGAATCATCAATCCAGTATCTCAGATGTTCTGAAACATATAGATTATCTATGTTCAATTGGTGGAGAAAATCATATTGGTTTTGGATCAGATTTTGATGGAATTGATGAAACGATAAATGGGTTAGACAATTATTCATGCTATGATCATTTTATTAATCGATTATTAAAGCACTATCCTGAGACAACAGTAAAGAAATTTCTTTATCAAAACTTTGAAGATCACATAACATTTTAAATTAGTTAGAATTTTAGGAATTAACAGAAAAGTTAAAAAACTCACCTATTATTTTAAGCGAAACTCTTGTTTTTTTTTCTTTCAAGGTCTACAATTATAAAAGTTTAGTGGAATATCATTCATAGTCGTCAGATTTAAATAAACCTAACAAAAGATGAAGTATTTTTAATAGCTTGAAAGACGATTGGCAAGAAAATGGACAAGAAATGTTTCCACTTAAGTTAATTCGTATCAATACAACATAATAAAATTTTGAGAAATAAGAGGGGTGCAAGTACATGATAAGTCAACTTTCTTGGAAAGTTGGGGGACAGCAAGGAGAAGGGATTGAAAGTACTGGTGAGGTATTCTCTATTGCATTAAACCGACTAGGCTATTATTTATATGGATATCGCCATTTTTCATCACGTATTAAAGGTGGTCATACGAATAATAAAATCCGTGTTAGCACAACACAAGTTCGTGCAATTTCAGATGATCTTGATATTTTAGTAGCTTTTGACCAAGAAACAATCGATGTAAATTTCAATGAATTACGCAATGGAGGGATCGTCCTTGCTGATTCAAAATTTAACCCATCAATCCCTGATGAGATAAATGTTTCATTGTATTCAGTACCATTTACAGAAATTGCTGCTGAATTAGGAACTTCTTTAATGAAAAACATGGTTGCAATCGGTGCAACAAGTGCAATAC
Organism: Metabacillus sediminilitoris; assembly: GCF_009720625.1. Lineage (NCBI taxonomy): Bacteria > Bacillati > Bacillota > Bacilli > Caryophanales > Bacillaceae > Metabacillus > Metabacillus sediminilitoris. Next base: position 3,555,433 of record NZ_CP046266.1, on the reverse strand, counting down.
TTGATATTGATCCGAAAGGATATCATGAAGTCGTTAATGATACATATGGACGCAAAGGTGAGAAAATTGTAGAAAAAAACATGGAAGCGATTGCAGCAGGAGCATATTACTTAAAGAATGAGCTTGGATTTGATCGTCAAGATATGTTTCTTGAAAAAGCAGATAATCAAAAGCGCATGTTTATGATTGGGAATGATGCAATTGCATTAGGTGCATTAGCAGGCGGTTCCCGTTTTATGGCAGCTTATCCAATTACACCAGCATCCGAAATTATGGAGTATTTAATTGACAAACTTCCTAAATTTGGTGGTGCAGTTATCCAGACTGAAGATGAAATTGCAGCTTGTACAATGGCTATCGGTGCAAACTATGCAGGTGCAAGAACGTTTACTGCATCAGCCGGTCCTGGTTTATCGCTAATGATGGAGGCAATAGGTCTTTCAGGGATGACAGAACAGCCACTAGTTATTGTTGATACACAACGTGGAGGTCCAAGTACAGGATTGCCAACAAAACAGGAGCAATCAGATTTAATGCAGATGGTTTATGGTACACATGGTGAAATTCCAAAAGTGGTTATCGCCCCAAGTACAGTACAAGAAGCTTTCTATGATATGATTGAGGCTTTTAATATTGCGGAAGAATATCAATGTCCAGTAATTCTTTTATCAGATTTACAGCTTTCCTTAGGGAAACAAACGGTTGAACCGTTAGATTATAGCAAAATCGAAATTCGTCGTGGCAAACTTCAAACGGACGATTTACCTGACCTTGAGAATAAAGGAAATTTCAAACGATATGAACTAACTGAAGATGGGGTATCACCACGTGTGATTCCTGGGATGAAAAATGGTATTCACCATGTAACAGGTGTAGAGCATGATGAATCAGGTAAGCCATCAGAGTCAGCAGTAAATCGTGTTGAACAAATGGATAAACGAATGAGAAAGTTGAACAACATTCAGTTTAAAAATCCAGTTCATAAAAATATTAAACACGAAAATCCAGATATTTTACTTGTTGGTTATATCTCAACAAGAGGTACGATCGAAGAAGCAATAGGTCGTTTAGAACATGACGGATTTAAGGTAAACCATGCTCAAATCCGCCTTATTCATCCATTTCCAACTGAGGAAATGCAACCATTAGTAGAAGCAGCTAAAACGGTAATTGTTGTTGAAAATAACGCAACTGGTCAACTGGCAAGTCTTTTGAAGATGAATGTAGGGCATGCAAACAAGATTAAATCCTTGTTAAAATATGATGGTAATCCTTTCCTACCTTTTGAAATTCATACGAAATGCAAGGAGTTGATCTAATATGGCTACAACATTTAAAGATTTCCGTAATAATATAAAACCAAATTGGTGTCCTGGTTGCGGCGATTTTTCTGTACAGGCTGCGATTCAGCGTGCTGCAGCAAATGTCGGTTTAACACCGGATCAATTAGCCGTTATATCAGGTATCGGTTGTTCTGGCCGTATCTCAGGATACATTCATTCTTATGGATTCCATGGAATTCACGGTAGGTCATTACCTATTGCACAAGGTGTAAAAATGGCAAATCGAGATTTAACAGTTATTGCTTCAGGCGGTGATGGTGATGGCTTTGCAATTGGTATGGGACATACAATTCATGCCATTCGCCGAAATATTGACATTACATATATCGTAATGGATAACCAAATTTACGGATTAACGAAAGGTCAAACATCACCTCGAAGTGATGTGGGCTTTGTCACAAAGAGTACTCCAAATGGATCAATCGAATCTGCTTTATCTGTTATGGAGATGGCATTAACAGCAGGAGCCACTTTTGTTGCACAAAGTTTTTCAACAGATTTGAAAGATTTAACAGCACTTATTGAAGCTGGTATTAATCATAAAGGTTTCTCCTTGATTAATGTATTCAGTCCTTGTGTCACATACAATAAGGTTAATACTTATGACTGGTTTAAAGAAAATTTAACAAAACTTGCGAATGTTGACGGGTATGATGCGAGTAATAAGGAAATTGCTATGCAAACTCTTATGAAACATAACGGCTTAGTAACAGGATTAATTTATCAAAATACTGAACAAAAATCATATCAAGAACAAATTAATGGCTATAGCGAAAAACCGTTATCAGAAGCTGAGTTAACAATTAATGAAGAAGAATTTAACAAACTTGTAGCAGAGTTTATGTGATAAGAGCAATAAAAACTTAAATTATTATTGTTGTAAAAGGACTGATGGAATAACATCAGTCCTTTTTAATGGTGTGCCCAGCATGGGTGCAATTTTTTGGGTGAAAGTCCCGAACTGTGAAGGCAGAAGTAACAGTAGCTCAACGCGGGGGTGTCCGCGGTTTTGCGGAATCTTAAGGAAGCGGCCGGCAAACTCAGATCTGAGGGACACGCACTTCATATAAGGTTAGATACATTGGATGAGTTTGCATACAAAACTAAGTCCCTTTTGCCGAAGGTGGTAGAGAGTAAATGAAATAGATAGATAGATGGAAAGGTTGTACTCTTATAGGAGGTCTGATTGTAAAGCCTTGTACACTTGCTAACCTATTTAGTGATAGATAGCTGAACAGCAGAAGTCAGCAGAGGTCATAGTACTTTACCTAACTCGAGAAGGTAAGGGATGACTGAACATTAGGAAGAACGAGAACAAGGCATACAATTCTTGTGCAGAAGCAGACAATGCCAAAGGACTTACTTGAAGGAGGAAGTGGTGAATTCCATCGGGGGCCTTCAAAAGGGTGGAGGCAGAGATTTAGCGGATACACCAAGTAAATATAAAAAATTTTATGAATGGGTAAGAAAAAGTCTGTAGTCCAATTCTACACAAAACCCCCAATAATTCCTATTGGAATAATCGAGGACTTAAAAGTTTATATCATAGATTTAAATTTTACGTCGGACTTAATTGAACCGCCGTAAACCGAACGTTACGTATGGTGGTGTGAGAGGTTTGGGGGTTAACCACCCCCTCCAACTCGATTTTCACTGGGAGAAGATGTTGATGATGTTTCTTCTTCATCAGGTCTTTTGCTTACAATAATGTAAGAGATAACAAAACAGCAAAAACCAATGATCCAACCGAAAACAGTACTAAAATAAAAAGTATCAATCAAGATCATCCCGATAATTGGGGCAAGGATTCCAATAATACATAGCATTGGTACCAACTTATGTTTTAACCATTGAAGCACGAACAACAACTCCTTAGTAGGAAGAAAATGAAGTTTATGGAGATGTTAAAAAATCGAAAATCTACTTTGCCAATATTTCATATGTAACTAAATAAACGATCCCTTTTTTTGCCCTCAGGAATAAGTGATAGTTATTAGGATAAAAGGGATACCTGCTTTTCGTTAAAATCAGACAAAGGACATGAGGACGTCCTAATCAGACGATTTCGAGAAGACTGATGGTGCACGTTTTTGGCCTTCAATTTATTAATCCATATACTTTATTATACTTGAAAAAATAGAATCTAGTAGTGATTTTTAATAAATTGATCCTACAAAATCGAGATATGATATCATTATAGTACTATAGTTAGAAGGGTAGTGGGAAAATGGAAAAAAGACTTGCAAAACTTACAAGTTGGCTAGATGATCAATCAATTGAAATGTGTTTTATTCAATCAAAAGAAAATGTTTTTTATTTAACGAATTTTTATACAGACCCGCACGAGAGATTAATGGGCTTATTTTTATTTAAAAATAATGAGCCATTTTTTATTTGTCCACAAATGGAAGCAGGTCAGGCGAAAGAGGCTGGTTGGCAGCAAGAAATCATTGGGTACGGTGATCATGAAAATCCCTGGGATTTAATACATAAAGCACTTGGTAAACGACAAATTCAATCTGTGCATAAGATGGCGATTGAAAAAGAGGTTACATCTTATAATAGAATTGAAAATATGAAAAAAATTGTGAATGTTTCTGAATTTGTTTCGGTTGAAGATATCTTAAATGAGCATCGAGTTATTAAAGATGATAAGGAAATTAACATCTTAAAACAAGCTGCAAAATTAGCAGACTATGGCGTGCAAATTGGTATCAACGCTCTTAAAGACGGGATTACTGAAATGGAGGTATTGGCAACAATTGAGTACGAATTAAAGAAACAAGGGATTCGTGAAATGTCATTTTCAACAATGGTATTATTTGGTGAAAATTCAGGGAAGCCTCATGGAAATCCTGGCTTAAAGACATTAAGTGAAGGTGATTTTGTCTTATTTGATCTAGGTGTTGTCCTTGATGGTTATTGTTCTGATATTACACGTACATTTGTTTATAAATCGTATAATGAAAAGCAAAAGCAAATATATGATACAGTTTTAAATGCCCAATTAGCAGCAATAGAAGCAAGTAAAGCAGGAACGAGAATTGGTGATCTTGATCATACTGCAAGAACAATTATTTCAAAAGCGGGTTTCGGAGACTATTTTCCACATCGACTTGGACATGGACTTGGAATCAACGTCCATGAATATCCATCAATGAGCCATACAAATGACGAGTTGTTAAAAGTAGGTATGGTTTACACAATCGAACCGGGAATTTATGTGCCTTCCATTGGAGGAGTTAGAATTGAGGATGATGTTCTAATTACTCAAAATGGCACTGAAACATTAACAAACTTCTCAAAGGAATTTACAGTTATTAAATAATGTATGGGCTTTTGGAAGCATTGCTATAGAAACATGACAAACAAAACATAATGAGAAAGAACCTATTCTTGACCCCATTAGTTGAAGTTTGGCTTGTGATTATACTCATTTCTTCATACTATTAGGTTGATGGGTTTTACGTTTTGATGAAGGGGAAAAGTATAGTGAAAAAATGGATATTAGTCATTGCTGTCCTTTTCATTACAGTTGGCTGTGAGTTAGACCAAGGAAAGTCTAACTTCATTCCCGCGGAAGTAACAAAAGTTGTAGATGGCGATACTGTAAAAGTTATGGTAAATGGACAAGAGGAAACCGTTAGAATGCTGTTAATTGATACCCCAGAAACGGTACATCCTACAAAACCAGTGCAACCATATGGCTCAGAAGCAAGTCATTTTGTGAAAGAAATGTTAAATGGACAAACCATTCAATTAGAGATGGATATTGGTGAACGGGATAAATACGGCAGGTTGTTAGCTTATGTATATGTGAACGATCAAATGGTAAATAAGCTCCTTCTAAAAAAAGGGTTAGCGCGAGTAGCCTATGTTTTTGAACCGAATACAAAATATGTAGATGATTTTTATGAGATTCAAAAACAAGCTAGGCAGCAGGCAATTGGAATCTGGAGTATGGAGAATTATGCTACAGATCAAGGATTTAATGATGAGAGTGATAAGCTTCAGCAATCATCAAATACTAAAAATGGTAACGGGTGCTCGATTAAAGGAAATATTAATTCAAATGGAGAAAAGATTTACCATACGGAAGAATCATCTTCATATCACGTAACAAAGCCTGAGGAAATCTTTTGTACAGAAGAAGAAGCGGTAGCAGCCGGATACCGTGCCGTAAAAAGGTAATTTCTATAAAGAATAGTGTATTCGCTAAAATTTTTTACATAAAAAGGAGGAAGATCATGAAGAAAATTGCCGTTTTAACTAGTGGTGGAGATTCACCTGGGATGAATGCTGCAATTCGTGCAGTTGTCAGAAAAGGTATTTATTCAGGATTAGAGGTATACGGTGTTTATCAAGGGTATGCGGGATTAATGAATGGCAAAATAAAAAGGCTTGATCTAGGTTCAGTAGGTGATATTATCCATCGTGGCGGCACCATTCTTTATTCAGCAAGATCTGAAGAATTTAAAAAAGATGAATCACAATATTTGGCAATTGAGCAACTTAGAAAACATGAAATTGAAGGTCTTGTTGTAATTGGTGGAGATGGTTCTTATCGAGGTGCTGCTAAATTAACTGAAAAGGGTTTTCCATGTATAGGTTTACCGGGTACAATTGATAATGATATTGCTGGAACTGATTATACAATTGGTTTTGATACAGCATTAAATACAGTTATTAGCAGCATCGATAAAATTCGGGATACAGCAACATCACATGATCGAACATTTATCATTGAAGTAATGGGAAGACATGCTGGTGATATTGCTTTATTTTCTGGACTAGCTTCTGGTGCAGAATCAATTCTAATTCCAGAACGAAATCATGAAATCAATGAAATTGTCCAAAAGCTGCAAAAAGGTATTGAACGTGGGAAAAAACATTCAATTATCGTACTTGCTGAAGGTGTATGTTCTGCACATGACCTTGCGAAAAGTTTAGAAAAAGACTATCAAATTGAAACACGAATTTCTGTATTAGGTCATATTCAGCGCGGGGGCTCACCAAGTGGTTTTGATCGTGTATTAGCCTCACGTTTAGGTGCTCGAGCAGTTGAAGTATTACTTGAAGGTAGAGGCGGACGTGCGATTGGAATGCAAAAGCAGAAGATCGTTGATAATGATATTATGGAAATCTTATCTCAAAAAGATCCACTTCCTGAAGGTGTTTATACATTATCACAACAATTATCTATTTAAATAAAATGATAGAGGCTGACAACAAACATGAAATATCACGTTTGTTGTCAGCCTGTTTTTTGACGTTTTAGGTAATGTTAAGGTTATAGACTACATATTTATTCTAGTTATTTAGCGCATGGTTGCTATGAATTGAAGGGGGAATGCCCTCATTCAAAAGCTATTTTTATTAAATAAGGCTGATTAAGGCCTCTGCTCTATTATTGGTATATGCATGCTATGTATAACCTTCTTCATAGTAATCATTCATTACAATCAAATGCATTTTTAACGCCTAAAGATATAAGCCCTACCTCTCTTACATCGTTACGGCTCCGAGGCCGCGCCACATAAATTCAGCGTCACTTGGGCATTTCCTTATTGTTTTCAACCTTACGTGCGCTACTTATGTATTCCCCTCATATCACTTTATAAAACATTAAATTTATGAAAATGTAGTTCATTACGCTACTCTAACGCCTTTTCTTCCTATATATAAGTGAAAAGGAGGTGTTAAAGATGGCAGATACATTATTAGTAGATACACAGCTCCGTATCGTATTCGACATGGGGTTGGACGCAAATGGTAAACAGTTGTATAAAACGAAAAATTACAACAACATTAAGACGACAGTTTCAGCTGAAGAGCTTCTGCAAGCAGCACAAGCAATTGTTAGTCTTCAAACAGAACCATTAGCATTTGTAGAGCGGAATGACACATATCATGTCACAGCATGATTTGTTCAACATCTTCATATTGAAAATGGAATAAGAAGAAGGAAAAGTAAAATGGCAAAAGTACTTGAACTTCAATTTTTGAACACTGAGGGGAAAACTGTAAAAGTAAATTTAGATTCTCCAAAAGAGCCGATTGATCATGTAGCGATTCATTCAGCCATGGATAAAATTTTAGCTGCCAATATTTTTATAACCTCTGGCGGAGAATTCGTTTCTGAAAAAGGCGCAAGGGTAATTGACCGCAATGTATCAGAAATAAATCTATAAACACACACAAAAAAAACGAGCAATTGATAATAGAAAAATAAAATTTGAAATAATTGAACGATAATAGCTGGCTATAAAATGATAAAAGCCAGCTATTTTTTACTTAAAATTGGAAAAATTTAATTGGATGAAAAGAGGGAAATGGTAGTGGAAAGAGTATGAATTGAAATCATTTAAGATGCATGTATCTGTTTACTCCAGCTTGCAGATAATACGCGATCTAATTGAAAACTGCGGATTTGGTTACGTAATAAACAAAATGCAACAATTTTTTCTGAGGTAATTTTCTTTACAATCACTTTTCTTTGTGAGAATGTGCCGTCTTTTGAAAGATAAATCATTTCAATCGGAACTTGGTTCTCTTGACTAAACTTTATGAATTTAAGCAACTATAACACCTCCTGCATGATATATATTCATTATATACGAACGTACATTCCTTTATCCATAAAATCGAACATATTTTCGTTTTTGTGGTTTCTATACCCTTTGCAAGCATTTAAGTCAAAGGACAAGCAAGGTAATGAAGCTTTTTATAATAAAGTTTTGCCATATTTTTATTTTACAGACGTATGATGGTAGAAAGGATTATTTGCTAAGTTTCAGAGGTGTGTTTTTTCACAGCTTTTAGTTTAATCTTTGAAGGGGGAGAATGAAGGATGACTGAGCAAGAAAAAGTTAAGCTTATTCAAGGGATAACAGAGGATATAATCAGAATTTCTGTTACAGATCATAAAGGGAAAAAAATAAGTGAACATGAAAAAGCAGTTGAATTGCTTGCAAGAGCATTACACGATTTTTCAGTCTATTATTTAACACCACATTCTCATCATGAAGAATCGCTAAAAGGAACAGTTGCAAAAGTGAAAATTGCATACAATACACTTGAGAGAATGAAAAAAACAAATGTTTCGATAACAAGAATCAACCAGTAAAGAGAAGAGTTTGGTCCCACCAAGGATAAAGGTGTGAATATTTACCCTTACTTAGGATGAAATAACTAAATTGGAACATATGTTCGAATTTTAGCTAGATATATGGTACAATAAGTATGCAGTCAAGGATTAAACAAGCCCCTTTTGAAAGGGGGTGATGCTTGTTGACCATATATGAGAGCCTCATTGCTATGTTTAGTTTTGCTTCATTAATGTTGACTATTTTAGCTTTTTCACAAAAAAAATAGACCTGAGCGAGGTCTACAAACTTTTTATGCTTATTCACTTTTGACTGCAGACTGTGGATGTGGCAACATCCACGGTCATTAATACATATATTATATCATAAAGAGAATTATGATTCAGGATCTAAAAAAGAAAAAGACGGATAAAACCGTCTTAATAAGAAAAAAGTTATTTATTTTTATTCTTTTTTTGCTTTTTCATTAACTCTTGTGAGAATTCAGTATCTGCTGCTTGGTTTTGCTGATTTTGTAATTGTTGTTCTTTACTATCATTGTTTTTTGCCATCATGTTCACCTCCATTTATTTATCCGTTCAGTATTATGAATAAATAGCAGACAAAATATACATAATTTTTAAGTACTTTAAACGAAAATGTCGGATAAACCGAATATTTTGTAGTCAAATTTTTAACTTTCTTTATTTATTTTCTTTAATAATGGGGAAAAGTCATAGTCAATATCGAAAAACAATGGTGTATTTTCATCTGTATATAAGATGATGATCCCTTTATTTTTTGTGGCTGGATTGTAGATAAGCAAGGCTTCACTTACAATATCGTTAAACCATTTGCTTTTTACTTTTATAGCTTTTGTTAAGGGAATCTTAATTAAGTAGCCCTTTTTTGGTACTGGATTTGCTTGTACTGTCACACGCTGAATAGATTTGATCGCTTTTTCGACCTCTTTATCTATATCCTCTGATGCTTCTGCCTCTTTAACGACAGAATTTGTTTCTATATCCAAAACTTTTATTGTATTATTTGCTGCTAAAATAGTTTGATTATTCATACATAAACTCATACACAGAAGAAATAGAAAACAATTTAAATATTTTTTCATTATATTCACCTCTATTTTAGCTTTCCCTATCAATGCCTTTTTACGAGTGAGTTTACCTTTCTGTTCAAATTTCTACATAAAACGACAAATTCATTGACGATTCTTCGATACTCTTGTACGATATGTAGGATTGAATAAAAAGGAGATGTGGATTCGGTGAAGGGGTCCTTTACATTACTAAAAACACTAAATAATAACGTTTTAATTGCGCAACATCAATCATTTGGAGAGGTTGTTTTAATTGGAAAAGGGATCGGCTTTGGAAAAAAAGCTGGTGATATTATTCAAGAGAATGGCTTTGAAAAAATGTTTGTCTTAACTAATCAAAAGGAGCAAGAACAATATAAAAAGCTATTAACCGATATTGATGAACATATGCTAAATGTCATTCAGGATAGCATTCAGTATATATCAGAACGAGTTGAGAAGCCGTTAAACGAACATATTCACATCGCATTAACGGATCACATTACATTTGCATTAAAGCGTTTGCAACAAGGGATGGACTTAAAAAATCCATTTTTAATTGAAACAAAATCACTTTATCCTTTAGAATTTGAGTTGGCGACTGATGTGGTGGATAAACTCAATAAAAGTCTTAATGTCCATTTGCCCGAAGGTGAGGTTGGCTTTATTGCATTGCACATTCATAGTTCTATTTCTAATAAGCCACTTTCAGAGGTTAACCAATATTCACAACTAATCAGTAAGTTAACTGAACTAATTGAAGAATCTTTAAACATAAAGATCGATAGGGAAAGTGTAAATTATTTACGGTTAATTAGACATCTACGCTATACGATTGAAAGGGTTAACACAGGAGAATCAGTAGCTGAACCAGAAAAATTATCTTTTTTGTTGAAAAATGAATACCCTATATGCTACAATACAGCTTGGAAAATGATAAAAGTAATGCAGCAGACACTAAAAAAATCTGTGTATGAAGCAGAGGCTGTTTATTTAACAATGCACTTATACCGTTTAACAAATAAATAAAAAATAAATAAATAAATAAATGTAACCGATATTATTTCACGTGTTACTGATTCGATCAGGCATGAGTGAACAAATTGTGTTTTTATTTACTAATTTAGGGAAAGATACCTTTTAGTAGATAAACCTTTGTTCATTCATGTCTTTTTTATTTGTTGGTTATCATTTGGTTGTGTGCTGTAAACGGTTAAATCCAATGTGATTTTAATGATTACATTTTTCATTTTTTAAAACACAATGAAGTTTGGAGGTTATCAAATGTTTAAAAATGCATTCGGCGTCCTTCAGAAAATTGGACGTGCACTTATGCTACCGGTCGCTTTACTACCGGCAGCAGGGCTTTTATTAGCATTAGGAAATGCTTTGCAGAACGAAACCCTTACGAATCTCGCTCCGTTTTTAACAAGTGATTGGGTTGTATTAATCGCAAGTGTAATGGAGAATGCCGGGAATATCGTATTTGCAAACCTGCCTGTTTTATTCGCAGTTGGGGTGGCCATTGGATTATCAAATGGTGATGGTGTTGCAGGAATTGCAGCATTAATCGGATATTTGATTATGAATATTACGATGAGTAGTATTTTAAAAGGCTTAGGAGTTATGCCGACAGATGCAGCTGCACTGACTGATTTCCTACAAGCTAATAGTGCCGCATATGGGAATGTTCTTGGAATTCCGACATTGCAAACTGGCGTATTCGGTGGAATAATCGTTGGTGTTCTAGCTTCTTATATGTATAATAAGTTCTTTACAATTGAATTGCCTCAGTACTTAGGATTCTTTGCAGGAAAACGATTTGTTCCAATCGCAACTGCAGCTTCCGCTGTTGTGCTTGGGATTATCATGTACTTTGTTTGGCCGCCAGTTCAAACTGGTCTTAATGCATTTTCAACAAACTTGTTAGATGCAAATAGAACTATCGCAGCATTTATTTTTGGTGTCATTGAACGCTCACTTATTCCGTTTGGGTTGCATCATATTTTCTATTCACCATTCTGGTTTGAATTTGGATCGTATGTAAACGAAGCAGGTGATACAATCCGCGGTGACCAAGCGATTTTCTTTAATCAGATAAAAGATGGTGTTCAAGATTTAACTGCTGGTACATTCATGACAGGTAAATTCCCGTTTATGATGTTTGGTTTACCAGCTGCAGCTTTAGCAATTTATCATGAAGCAAAACCAGAAAATAAAAAAGTAGTTGCAGGTTTAATGGGTTCTGCAGCATTGACATCTTTCTTAACAGGGATTACAGAACCGCTTGAATTCTCCTTCTTATTTGTTGCACCAGTCCTATTCGGAATTCATGCGATTTTTGCAGGTTTATCATTTATGACAATGCACTTACTTGATGTAAAAATTGGTATGACTTTCTCTGGTGGATTAATTGACTTCTTATTATTTGGAGTTTTAAACTCTCAAACAAATTGGTGGTTAGTTATCCCAGTTGGGCTAGTATTCGCTGTTATCTACTATTTCGGTTTCCGTTTTGCAATCCGTAAATGGAATCTTGCAACACCAGGTCGTGAAACAGCAGAAGTTGAAACAAGTGATGAAGGAACAGCTACAACAGCTGGAGAATTACCTGTTCAAATCTTAGAATCACTTGGTGGTCAAGAAAATATTAAGCATCTTGATGCATGTATTACTCGTTTACGTGTAACAGTAAATGATGCAAAAGAAGTTGATAAAAATCGCTTGAAAAAACTTGGAGCTTCTGGAGTTTTAGAAGTAGGGAACAACATACAAGCCATTTTTGGTCCTAAATCAGATAACTTGAAAACTCAAATTCAAGATGTGATGGCAGGGAAAAAACCAAGAACAACAAAGACACATTCACAAACTCAAGAAGTACAAGAACAAGTGGAAGATGTTGTAGCAGATGGTTTGAAAAATCCTGTTGCTGACGAAACATTTGTATCACCATTAACAGGTGAATTGAAAGAAATAACTGAAGTTCCTGACCAAGTATTTTCAGGAAAAATGATGGGTGACGGATTTGCTATCTTACCTACAAACGGTACTGTTGTTTCACCAGTTAACGGTAAAATCTTAAACGTATTCCCAACAAAACATGCTATTGGACTTCAATCTGATGGCGGAAAAGAAATATTAATTCATTTTGGTATTGATACAGTAAACCTAAAAGGTGAAGGCTTTAAGGCATTTGTACAAGAAGGTGACATTGTAGAGCAAGGCCAAAAACTACTTGAAGTTGATATTGAATATGTGAAACAACATGCACCTTCAGTTATGACACCTATTGTTTTCACGAATTTAAAAGAAGGTCAAAAGATCAAGATTCGATCAAAAGGCAATGTAACAGCAAAAGCTGAAAACATTATTTCGATTGAAGATTAATGATTTTTAAAATTGTTGTACTTGTTTTTTGATTTGTGAGACTGTTACAATAGGGTATTGTAAAATTATGATTTATTTTAAAGGAGATTGATGAAAAATGGCAGAAAAAACATTTACAGTAACAGCAGAAACAGGAATTCACGCACGTCCAGCAACAGTATTAGTTCAAACAGCTAGCAAATTTGACGCAGATGTAAACTTAGAATATAACGGCAAAACTGTTAACCTAAAATCAATCATGGGTGTTATGTCTTTAGGAATTCCACAAGGTTCTCAAATTAAAGTTAGTGCTTCTGGATCTGATGCAGATGATGCAGTAGCAGCTATTGCCGAAACATTGAAAAATGAGGGGTTAGGCGAATAATGAGTAATATCCTAAAAGGGATAGGAGCTTCAGCGGGTATAGCAATTGCAAAAGCGTACCGTTTAGAGGAACCTGAACTTAAGATCGAAAAAAAAGAAATAACAGACAAAGAAGCTGAAAAACAACGCTTCCAACAAGCGATCGAACAATCTAAATCTGAGCTTGAAACAATTAAAGAGCATGCAAATCGTGAATTAGGTGCAGATAAAGCAGAAATTTTCGCGGCACATTTACTCGTATTAAGTGATCCGGAGCTACTTAATCCAGTCATTGATAAAGTAAGCAGTGAAGGTGTTAATGCTGAGTTTGCTATGAAGGAAACAGCAGACATGTTTGTTTCCATGTTTGAAGCAATGGACAACGAATACATGAAAGAACGTGCAGCTGATATCCGTGATGTAACGAAACGTGTTATCGCACACTTACTAGGCGTTCAAATTCCAAATCCAAGCTTAATTTCAGAAGAAGTTATCATTATCGCAGAAGATTTAACACCTTCTGATACGGCACAACTAAATCGTCAATATGTTAAAGGTTTTACAACAGATATTGGCGGTCGTACATCTCATTCCGCAATCATGGCCCGCTCAATGGAAATACCTGCTGTTGTTGGAACGAAAACAGCAACAGCTGGTATTGAAAATGGCGTAATGGTCATTGTAGATGGACTTGATGGCGATGTGATCATTGATCCATCATCAGACGTTATTGCACAGTACGAAGAGAAAAAAGCGAAATTTGAAGCACAAAAAGCAGAGTGGGCAAAGCTTGTTAACGAGCCAACTGTTTCGAAAGATGGCGTGCATGTTGAGCTTGCTGCTAACATCGGTACACCTGCTGATGTAAAAGGTGTATTAGAAAATGGAGGAGAAGCTGTCGGTCTTTACCGTACAGAATTCCTTTACATGGGAAGAGATCAACTTCCTACAGAAGATGAACAATTCGATGCTTATAAAACTGTTCTTGAAAGAATGGAAGGTAAACCAGTTGTCGTTCGTACATTAGACATTGGTGGAGATAAGGAACTTCCTTATTTGAATCTACCAAAAGAAATGAACCCATTCCTTGGATTCAGAGCCATTCGCCTATGTCTAGAAGAACAAGATATTTTCCGTACTCAATTACGTGCGCTATTACGTGCAAGCAGCTATGGTAACTTAAAAATTATGTTCCCAATGATTGCAACTGTTTCTGAATTTAGAGAAGCGAAAGCGATTCTTTTAGAAGAAAAAGAAAAGCTTGTTGCAAACGGAGTCCAAGTGTCAGATTCAATCGAAATTGGCATTATGGTTGAAATTCCCTCAACAGCTGTCATGGCAGATCTTTTTGCAAAAGAAGTAGACTTCTTTAGTATCGGAACAAATGACTTGATCCAATACACAATGGCTGCAGACCGTATGAATGAGCGAGTATCTTACTTGTATCAACCATATAGCCCAGCAATTTTACGTCTTGTTTCAATGGTCATTGAAGCAGCGCATAAAGAAGGAAAATGGGCAGGTATGTGCGGAGAAATGGCAGGAGATCCAATCGCAATCCCATTACTACTTGGATTAGGACTTGATGAATTCTCAATGAGTGCAACATCAATCCTACCTGCACGTACACAAATTAAAGCTCTTTCTAAAGAACAAGCACAAAGCGTAAAAGAAACAGTTTTAAACATGAGCACAACCGAAGAAGTTGTAGCATTTGTTAAAGAAACTTTTCAAGTTTAATTGATTCAATGGAACGGCAGGTATAATACCTGCCGTTTTTTTGTACGGAGAAATTGCGGTTTTATGCACGAAAAAAGGATGTAAATTCACGGTGAATGAAGGAAAATGCACGAACCTTACATTTATGTTCGAATTATTTTTCCTGATTATTTACCATGTCTACAAGTTTAACAAAATCCGATACATATGATGCAAATCAATTATTACCATTTTTTTCAACATTTAGTGAGCGGAGTAAATTTGTTGAAATTGATCTTGAATGTAAATGAAGGAAATTCCTGCATTGTTTATTGGTAATCGTTAATCCAAAAAGAAGATAGAAATCGAGGAGGGCTGGAAGAAAGCATTTTTCGATGTATATTGACAATTACCACAGAGCCAGCTACCTATTATTTTCGCCATAGGTAGTATTTTGCATCTTGGGCATTTAACACATTTTAGTAGATCATTAGGTTGTATTTTATATTTTTTTAAAAAAAGATTGGTTTATATCCAGTATCTAATTTACTAGGTAGTGCAGCAGAATGAATAACCATTTCGTAAACTTCTTGTTTATCAGGGGCTGTTGTAATAATAGTAGAAGGGTGGCTAATAATAATGAATGTAACAATTGATATTTCTTTTAGATCATTTTTCTTCATCAAGTAATTAAGTTAAGTGCGCTGTTTTTGATTTGTAAAATTGGATCTGGAAAACCAAATTCTTTAGAAAACCGTTGAGTGAAAAGTAAGTTGTCAATTTGAAAATAAGTATTATTAATTCCTAGATGCCTTTTATCTTGAAAGATTGAATATGACTTTTGGTTGATAAATTCTAAATGATATTCATTGATTCCTCTCCTCGCAGGCCAGCAGTTCTTTTAGATAACTCTTCTTTTATCATTATTTTAGAATGATGGTTAATTGAAAGTCTTTTATTTAAGCATTCTAGAGTTAATATAGTTATGGGGATTTTTCTTTCATTCTAATTACCGAACATGTTCCTCCTACTAGTCCATACTTTTCACTCGCCAAAAGAACAAATTACTAGCAATAATCCTCTCATTACTAGCCGATTTTTATACTATTAACGTAAACATTCATTTTTCTGCTTAAAAGGATTCTTCCACTCCATCAATATGCCATAATGACATGACTCCTCATCTTCAAGGTAATTCTCAACAGGACAAACAGGGGTCCTTCCACAATGTAATAAAAATGACATAACTGGATCTTTTAATTTGCCGCTTAAAACATTTTGAACATAATCATCAACAGATAGACTGTTACTCACTTTATGATAGCCTGGAATTCTACCGCCACCTATTAAACGATCTAAATTTAAAGATACAACGATCTCATACATAGATTGCATTAACCATTTTCCGACGCCTAGCTTTCTATATGCAGGTGCAACACAAATATCAACGACATAGAGGGAGTTGCCAGTTGGTAGATGACTTCGAATATACCCATCATCTGTTGCTTCTTCCCATGAATGTTTTGAATCATTTGGATGATAATCTATGATTAAGCTTGTCATGGAGCCAACAATCTTACCCTCTATTTCTGCACAAATAGCTCCTTCAGGAAATAAACTCACATGATTTTGCAGTTGCTCTGTATTCCACCAGAGCTTAGATGGAAACGGTGGTGGAAAGCTCTCTTTCTGAATCGCTATTAATTGGTCAAAATCTCTTTCTGTATACTGCCGGAAAATTGTTTTTATAGGAATACCATTATTAAATAAATAGAGTTCCTTTCGATACATATAAAACACCTCTTAAAAGATATAATTGATTTTCAAATTATTACTAATTTTCAATCACAAATTAACAAGATAATGAATCGCCGTGATAAAATAAGCTTATCTTTTAGAAAAGGGGTGGAGAAAAGTGAATTCAAGTTTTAAAGGGAAAAATGCATTAGTTATCGCATCTAGCCAAGGGTTAGGAAAAGCAATAGCTAAAAACCTTGCCCAACAGGGTGTAAATGTGATGATCTCTAGCCGTGAAGCTGGGAAATTGCAAGATGTAAAAACTGAACTTGAACAAACTAGCGTTGGAAAAATCGCCTATAAAGCCTGTAATATTAAAGATAAAAATGAAATTAAATCACTTGTCAAAGCGACAATTAGTGAATTTGGGTCAATTGATTTACTTGTTAATAATGCTGGTGGGCCTCCTGCAGGAACATTTGAAGAAATGACAGATGATGATTGGCAGCATGCTTTTGAGTTGAATTTGTTAAGTTATATTAGAGTCATCAGAGAAGTATTACCACATATGAAAAAAAACGGAGGGAAGATTGTAAATATTGCTTCTTCTTCTGTAAAGGAGCCAATTCCAGGGCTTATCTTATCAAATACGTTTCGAGTTGGCATAGTCGGTTTAACGAAAACACTTGCGAGCGAATTTGCAGCATATAATATTCTTATTAATACGGTCGCACCTGGTCGAATCGCTACCGATCGATTGCAATATTTAGATTCTTTTATTGCAGAAAAACAAGGTATCTCAAAAGAAGAAATTCAAGAATTAAGGAAAAAGGACATTCCATTAGGACGATATGGAAAACCGGAAGAGTTTGCAAACTATGTGAGCTTTCTATTATCAGATGCTAACAGCTATATGACTGGTCAAACCTTTTTAATCGATGGAGGCTTGGTGAAATCGATATAACAGTTGTTTATTGAATACTTTTACTTGAACGATAAAATAAAAAGGGTGGAGACGTAAAATGAGAAAGACAGTTGGATTTATTGGTCTTGGGGTTATGGGAAATAGTATGGCAAGGCACATTCTTCAAGCTGGATATCCTTTAAATGTCTATACAAGAACAAAGGAAAAAGCAGATGAGCTGATTCAATTGGGAGCAAACTGGAAGGATTCAGTCAGTAAACTTGCGATAGAAAGTAACATCATTATTACAATGATTGGCTATCCAAAAGATGTTGAAGAAGTATATTTTGGTGATGAAGGAATCTTACAGACAGCAAAGCAAGGTACATATGTCATCGACATGACAACATCACAACCATCATTAGCAAAGAAAATTTATGAAAAAGCAAATGAAAAACAAATTTTCGCTTTAGATGCACCAGTTTCAGGCGGAGATATTGGGGCTCGTGAAGCACGGCTTGCAATAATGGTTGGTGGAGATAAAGAGGCATTTGAAGCATGCTTACCACTTTTTGGAGTTATAGGTCAAAACATCGTGTATCAAGGGGAAGCCGGGGCAGGCCAGCATACAAAAATGTGTAATCAAATTGTCATTGCTTCTGGTATGATTGGTGTTTGTGAAGCAGTGGCATATGCTCAGAAGTCCGGTTTAGATCCAACGACAGTATTAAAAAGTATTTCAACAGGTGCGGCTGGCAGTTGGTCATTAAGCAACTTAGCTCCCCGTATGCTTGCTGATGATTTTGAACCAGGTTTTTTTGTAAAACATTTTATTAAAGATATGGGAATCGCTTTAGAGGAAGCAAGCCATATGAATTTGCAGACACCAGGATTGGAGCTTGCACATAAGTTGTATGAACAGCTAGCTGAAACAGGTGAAGAAAACAGCGGCACACAAGCTTTAGTTAAGTTATGGAAAACAAACTAATGCAACCGTCCAAATTAGTATGTGTACCATATTACATTCAAAATAGAAACGAAGGCCATTAATTTTTGCCTTCGTTTTTCTCTGCTTCATGATCATTCCTTTATTCTTTTTCTGAAATTACGTTAAGCACTACTCAAGGAATATCTGCCATCATAATTTCACATTATTTTCATAAACCAATACTATTTCTTTATACATGTTAGTGGTAAAATAAAGGGTGGACTAAAAGATCATAACTACAAAATTTATCATAAATAATCCAACTAAATAGGGGAGGAATTGACGGTGACAGAACAAGGCGCAAATGCTTCAGAACAGCGCAAACTAAGGAAATCAAGGTATGTACGAATAAATGTATTCTTCTTTGTTGTTTTTCTACTATTCGTTGCCTTAATTGTTCGATTGGGTGTCGTACAAATTGTACAAGGAGAAGAGTTTTCAAAAGAAGTTTCGCGAACAGAATCAGACTATGCAACTCTCCCGGCTCCACGAGGAAAAATGTATGATCGATACAACCGTGTTGTTGTTGACAATGAAAGTGTACCAGCGATTACATACACTGTTGATAAAACAACAAAAACGGCTGACAAAATCGATACTGCAAAAAAATTATCGGAATTTATTAGTTATAAGACAGAATTTTTAAAAGAAGAATTAAAAGACCGGGATTTAAAGGACTATTGGTTAGCTTCAAATCCGGATGAAGCTAAGGTCCTGCTTAAAGAAAAGGAATTAACTTTAAAGCCATCTGAAACGTATAAACTACAAGTAGAGCGTGTACCAGAGGATGAAATAGCTGCCATGAAGAAAGATCCGCAAGAATTAGAGCTTGCATATATTTTTAAACGATTTTCTTCAGGGTATCAATATGAGCCACAGGTCGTGAAATCAACAGACCTATCGGAAAATGAAGTTTCGGCCGTTGCTGAGCATTTAGAGATGCTTCCAGGTGTAGATGTCATTACCGATTGGGGACGCAAGTATCCATATGATACGACTTTAAAAACGATTTTTGGTGGAATTACAACACCTGAGCAAGGGATTCCACAAGATCGAGAAGATTATTTTTCTGCAAGAGGCTATGCTCGAAACGAGCGTGTTGGGAAAAGTTACTTAGAACAACAATATGAGGATTATTTAAACCCTCGCAAAGCCAAAGTTGAATATATTTCAGATAAAAGTGGTAACATTGTGTCAGAGAAGGTTATTGATGAAGGGCAAAGAGGTTATGACCTAAAGCTATCATTTGATATGGAACTACAAATGAAAGTGGAAGAAATTGTCGAAGATGAATTGCGTAAAGCTAGCGGCAGCCACTTTTTAATGGATCGCGCATTTGTTGTTATGATGGATCCTTATCAAGGTGATGTTTTAGCGATGGTTGGTAAAATGCTTGATCCTGAAAATCGAAGAGGAGAAATGCTTGACTTTGATTATGGAGCATTTGCTACACAGTATGAAGCAGGTTCGGTTGTTAAGGGTGCGACTGTTCTTGCTGGGTATCAGGATGGAATGCCAATTGGGCAATCTTACTATGATACAACACTTTATTTTAAAGGTACACCTTCAAAGAGTTCCTATAAAAATTTAGGTACAATGAATGATTTAAGTGCCTTAAAACTTTCATCAAACGTATATATGTTCCATGTTGCAATGAGAATCGCAGATGTTACGTATGTGAAAAATGGACCTCTTGATATATCTAATGCAGATTATCAAAAGCTCAGAAATTATTTTGCTCAATTTGGTTTAGGAGTGCCAACTGGAATTGATTTACCATCAGAGTCAGCAGGTATGATTGGTGAACAAGACACTGCAGGTAAGATTTTAGATATTGCAATTGGACAATTTGACACATACACTCCACTACAACTTGCACAATATACATCAGTTATTGCAAATGGCGGTTCACGCGTACAACCACGTATCGTAACAAGCATCCATCAGCCAGTAGAGGAAGCTGAACTGGGTCCTATTGTTGTAGACAAGGAACCAAATGTATTAAATAAAATTAATAATACACAAGAGGAAATTGAACGAGTTCAACAAGGGTTTAGGCAGGTTGTTACTTCTGGTACAGCATCAAGATATATTAATTATGATGTTGCTGGTAAAACGGGTACGTCACAAACCCATTATTATGGTCCTAAAAGAGAATACTGGGGAAGAGATACGAATAACTTAAATTTCGTGGGCTATTACCCATCTGAAAATCCTGAGGTTGCTTTTAGTGTTGTTGTCCCTTGGGCTAGTAATGATGGTGATGCGGTTAATAAACATATTGCTAATCGAATTGTAAAGGCATATATAGACCTGCAAAAGAAATATGTTACTACGACTGAAATAGATATGAAAGAAGAGGAGTAATTTCCTCTTCTTTTTTGTTTCATTCTCTTCCATCTAACTATGGCGGCCTCTTTCTTAAATTATCCCACACATAATTCCCTTTTCTTTTCACAAAATAATCATGTAAGTAATTTAGAGGAGTGAAAGAAATGGCGAAACGCACAAAGAAAAATGATCCACAGCAAAAGAATAAAAAAGGCTTTGATTCAAGTGTAATTGACTCAGAGTTTAGTCATGAGTTTGGAAGTGCAAATGCTAATAAAGTTCATAAAGATAAAGCAAAGAAAGAAAAAGCACCTAAAAATAATGGTAAGTTCAAAGGCTGAAAAAGAGGCAATATGCCTCTTTTTACTTTGTTGAATGTAACCTGCAAGAATTGGTTGCAGATTGCAAGCAACCCCTTAGTCCCCATGTAGAAGATTATCCCATAAATTTCTGCAGCTAAATTTTACGCACTTTATTCCTCTTATATTGACAAAATTCGATAACGACGTACACTTAATATGAAAGCCAAAATCGTATATTTTTTCGTTATCTAAGTGATCTAAAAAGGATTTTTAGGAAATAAATTGAATATTATATAGAATAATAAAGAGTAATACTTTATCACCTTTCATGTGTTCTTTATATCATACTTTTTTACTATTTTTAGATGGCGAGTGAAAAGGTAAGGAAAGGAAGAAAAGCTATGGATAAGAATACTTCAATTGTTAATTCTGTCCTGCAGGATGTAGATGTATATGCTGTTATATCTGCAAATGGGCGTATCCAATATGTGTCATCAAATATAGAAGAGCTATTAGGATACCCGAATAATGAATTAATTGGTAAAAATATAAGGGACTTTATACATAATGAAGATATATTTTTAATGGAAAGTTATTTCTTTAATGAGCACCATCTCCATCCATGTACTTTTCGGTTTCTAAACGAAAAAGGAAGGTATATATGGTTTGAAACAACAATTGATTATGTCCATAGTTCAATAAGTATCGATCGACAAGAAATTATCCTTAAAATGACAGCACAACATACTGACTCGGTCATCATTGATCGACCAAATGATAGTGATAAAGCATCAAAGGATTTTACAATAGGTATGATTGATGGTGATATTTTCTTAAATGATTTACCAAGCCCTATATTTATCTCTACTTTCGGAAAGATACGCTATGTGAATAATGCTTTTCAGCAGTTGCTTGGAGCATCCTCGAGAGATCAATTAATTGGTAAATCTTCCTTGGATTTTACCGATGAAGCTTTCCATGACATTGTGAAAAATAGAATCCAAAGGTTGCATAAAGGTGAAAAGGTAGGTCTTATTGAACAAATATGGAGAAGACTTGATGGAACGGAGATAAATGTTGAATTAACATCTAATCTTACGAATTTTAAAGGTCAAAAGTCAGAGTTAATTGTGTTAACAGATATATCTTCAAGGAGAAATTTTCAAAAAATTCTTCAAAGAAGCAGGGAAAGATATCAGCGATTAATTGATAATTCAATTGATACAATAGCTGTTATCCATGAGGACAAATGGGTATTTATGAATGAATCTGGGGTAAGGCTCTTCGAAGCTGGAGCATATCCAGAAATGCTTGGGAAAAACATTTTTGACCATTTACACCCTGATGATCACGAACATATGAAAAAAATATTAAAAAGCATATTAACTGGTAATGCTGAGGTACAAGTAACGAATCAATCATGGGAAATTTCCAAGAATAAGACAATCTATACAGAAATGGTCTGCATTCCATCTACTTATTTTGGCGAGAAAGCAGTACAAATCATTTTACGTGATATTTCAGACCGTAAAAAAACGGAAGAATTAATGCTCCGTTCTGAAAAACTATCAATTGCTGGACAACTTGCTGCAGGGATTGCCCATGAAATTCGAAATCCTTTAACGGCAATAAAAGGCTTCTTACAAATTATGCATAAGGATTTTAAGGATCATCAACAATATTTTCATATTATCTTTTCAGAATTAAATCGAATTGAAATGATTCTAAGTGAGCTTCTTATGTTAGCAAAACCTCAAGAAACTATTTTTAAGAAGGCAAATTTAGTAACATTGTTACAGGATGTTGCATTGTTATTAGAAACACAGGCTAATTTGAATAGTGTTTCAATTGAGCAAATACATAAAAATAATCATATTATGATTAATTGTGATTCCAACCAGCTTAAGCAAGTATTTATTAACTTATTGAAAAATGCGATTGATGCAATGCCTAAGGGGGGGAAAGTACAGGTATATACGAAAAGGGAAGACAATGCCGTAACCATAAAGGTTAAGGATGAAGGAGAAGGTATACCTACAGAATTATTAAAACGGATTGGCGAGCCTTTCTTAACGACGAAAGAAAAAGGGAATGGATTAGGGTTAATGATTACCTATAAAATCATTGAAGATCACAATGGAAACATTTCAGTAGATAGTAAGATTGGAGAAGGTAGTACATTTACAGTTGTCCTTCCTTGTGAATAATCATGAAAAGGTTTATCACAAGATTAAACAAGCAGTAGAATTTAATAAAGATTTAAAAGTAGATTAAATTTCAAGTACCACTAAGACAAGTCTGGCTAACATCAGTGGGCAAAAAAACCCCCGCTGATGGGGGTCTCGTTTTATAAGCTTTCTAAATATTTTTCGATCCTGTCCATAGCTTCGACTAATTGTTCCATTGAATAGGCATAAGAAAGTCGAACATAACCTTCTCCGAATTCGGAAAACGCACTCCCAGGGACTAATGCAACTCCAGCATGACGAACGAGTGATAAAGCAAAATCGAATGATGATTGATTAAATTTTTTTATAGAAGGAAACAAATAAAAAGCGCCATCAGGTTTAACAACTTCAAATCCCATCTTCACCAGTCGATGATAAACATATTCTAACCGTTCTTCATACGCTTTTTTCATCTGGTCAGCATCATCAATACCTGATGTAAGAGCTTCATATGCTGCTTTTTGGGCAATAGATGTTGCACATGACACATTGTATTGATGAACTTTTAATATATGCTTAGTAACTGATTCTGGAGCAAATAACAACCCAATTCTCCAACCGGTCATACTATGTGATTTAGAAAGCCCATTTATCACAATTGTTTGTTCACGTAAAAAACGTGCAATGGAATGATGTTGTTTTCCATAATTTAATTCACTGTAAATTTCATCTGAAAGTACAAATATATTTTTATTTCTAACTAACTCTGCTATGTCTTTTAATTCATCCTCAGATAATGTAACTCCTGTAGGATTAGAAGGGTAAGGTAAAACGATACATCTCGTATTCTCGTTTATATAAGGGGCAATCAAATCTGCGGTTAGCTTAAATTGATTGTTTGTTGTATCCACATAGATTGGATCTCCGCCTGCCAGTTTAATAAGCGGTTCATATCCAGGATAGACCGGGCTTGGGATAATGACTTCACAGCCTTCTTCTAATAAGGTCCTAAACGTACAATCAATTGCCTGACTTGCACCAACTGTAACGATGACCTCATTTTTAGGAGAATAGGTAAGTCCGTATTTCTTTTCTACGAAATGACAAGCTGCTTCCCTAAGCTCATAAAACCCGGCATTATGTGTATAGGTTGTGTAATTTGCAAGTATAGCATCAATTCCAGCATTTTTTACATGCTCAGGTGTTTCAAAGTCAGGTTGTCCAATTGTAAGGGATATAACATCCTCAATATCAGCTACCATATTAAAAAACTTTCTAATGCCTGAAAGTTCAATTTGTTTTACTTTTGAATTTACTAAGTGTTCCATTAACTTCCTCCTACCGTATGTAAAAACTAGATCTCTGACACGAAAATCGATTATAGATGTTATTTTACCATCTTACCAGTAGTTGTCATCATTTTTTTACAGACTTAATTGCAAGATATGTTTACTATCAGTGAGAATGGGGTAAAGTGATAAAAATTCAAAAACTACCGACATAAACGAACAAGTGTATACGAATCATTCTAGTTGATGAATAGGTAAAGGAGTGGAAAAGGTGCAAAATGAAAAATCATTACTAACGGAATCAGAGTTAGAAATCGTAGCTAAATTAGAAACGGAAATGTTTATGGCCATGACACGAGCCCACATGAATTTTTATAAAAAAGAAATTCAAGCCATTTTTTCACAAGCTAAAAGAAGACACCAATTCCTTGTACAGCACTCTAATTAGTCGATTGTACCAATTGGTAAATGAACAATATTTGAAAAATAAGAAGTTGACATAAAAGCATCTAACAAAGCAGGGACTGTTTTGTATGTACTTTTACGTGAACTTCTTTTTGTTTAAATTTATATATTGAAAAGGGGGGCTGACATATTCTAAAAGTCGGCCCCTTTAAAACTCTGCATTTCTATTATCTACAGCTGAAAGAACGAATTCGATCTAGGTCAATACCAAAATACTCCCAACGGAATTGGTTTCTTCTCCAACGCCAACCTGCTACTGAATTTCTTCCAACAAATGTTGGATAATACCAAAAGGACCGGCCATTATTTAAACGAATGAATGTAAAACGGTAGAGACAACCTCTAATTCCGCCTGGATCTACAGCAAAAACTCCAAATTGTCCTTGACTTTGTTCAGGAGGAATTGTGCTTGGGGGTGGACCAAATGGAGGACCAGCTTGACCAGGACCTCCACCAAAGCCGCCTCCTTGCCCAGAACCAGGAGGGCCGAATGGCGGCATTCCTCCTTGACCACCAAATGGAGGGAAACCAGGGACTTGAAATTGACGATAATATGGATAATAAGGATCCATGCAATTACTCTCCTCTCACTTAAACCTTCACGGTTACGATATGCGAGAGGAGAGTAATAGGTGAACGTCCATAAAGTGTTAAATGAATGTTATTCGAGCAACGGTTACTTTTCATATGTAGGTTATTTTCAAGCAATAAGGAAATGAAGCTGCTCATTAACGCTTTTCTGTTTATTTTTACGAAAATGCTGTTAACTCTTATTTGTACTGATATTATTTTCACTTTCATAAACAATAAAACAACTTTCATCTTTTAATTTACATTGTTTTTTAACCTTAGCTGCTTTCTTACTTATTTCATCTAATGAATGAAATCGATTATATTCATTTGTCACCACTGCTATTGAAAGTGTAACAAGCGGAATTTTTCCAAATTGTCCGCTTCTGTCTTTTGTATAGACAAATTGGTTATTCCAATCAGAAGCATCATAATATTCTTTGATTCTGTTTTTGTACTCATGGATAATATAGTTGCAAGTAAGTTCATAATGATAATGTGGTAAGATCGCGATAAAATCATCACCGCCGATATGGCCAACAAAAGAATCCTCATGATCATTTAGCAAAACGTATTTACTAAGAATGTTAGAAATTTCTTTTATTAGTAAATCTCCTCTTTTGAAACCGTAAGAATCATTATATTCCTTAAAATGATCAAGATCTAAATATAATAACGAGTATGGTTTAGAATCATCTTGTAAAAATTTAAGCATTTTTTCCTCAATTAACACATTGCCTGGCAATCCAGATAAAGGATTTGTATACATTGCTTGATTTACCTGGAATTCTGCGAGCTTAATAAGCAAATTTTTAATACTAACGATTCCATGCAATTGACTGTGTTGTGTCACGACTACATAATCATATAAATTCTTTTGGACTCTGGCCATTGCCTGTGAACTAACTGAAGTAATCGGATCTGAAACATCAACAATTAAAGGTTTTGTATCCATGACGAGATTTATCGGTCTCCCCATAAAAATATCAAACCCATATTTAGTTGAAATTTTTCGGTAAAAATGTGTCCGCATGACTAATCCAACTGGTTTATCATTTTCAGAAACAAGTATTCCTTCAAGGTCGGGATTATCTTCAAAAAGTAAGTTCACATCTGTACTTTTAGTCGTTAAAGAAACGACGGGTACCTTTTCTGAAATCTCCCCTATGTTTAACATTTTTCACGACTCCTATTAATTCGAGCTTTAGATCTGATTCTATTTTACTATATGGTTCTGCAAAAATTTGTAAAGATCATGTAAATTTTATGAAAAATCTAACATTATGATCAAAATTGAAAGAAACTGTTTCGTTGAAAATGCTAATGATAGCAAGTGATTTTATATTTTATGAAAGTGATTTACTTAAAATCGTACAATGATCTGTATAAAGACCTCTTCATATTTTTTGGGATAATGGACCTATTTGAGGCGAGTTAAATGGAAGTATAGAAAAAGACAGATCAATGTATGTTTTGATCTGTCTAACATATTTAATGTAATGAATGAAAGATGAAATTTAGTAGAAATAAACCCGCTATAAAATAAAGTGGTGCTTTCACTTCATTTTGTCTTTTTAAGACAAGTTTTAAAAAGGGATACATAATAAACCCAAACGCCATTCCATCTACTATGCTGTAAGTAAAGGGAATTAATGCAATAATTAAAAATGCGGGAAAGCATTCACTAAAATCGTCTAATTCGATATGTTGAATATTTTGTATCATTAGGCTGCCAATTAATATTAAAATTGGAGCAATTGCACTATCAGGAATGATTTTAATAAACGGCAAAAATAATAATGAGCTTAAAAACAAAACACCAGTTGTAATAGAAGTTAGGCCAGTTCGACCGCCGGCTGCAATACCAGCTGCAGTTTCTACTGTGCTTACTGTAGGGCTTGAACCGAATAAGCCAGATGTTATCGTTGATAGGGCATTTGCTTGTAATGACCGTTTATATGCTTTTGGGCGATTAATCATATGAACTTGTCCAAATACAAGTCCAATATTCTCAAAGACAATAACCATCGTTAATGAAAATGTAGCTGTCCAAAATGTTAAATCCGCTAAATTGTCAAATGACATGGCTGCAAAAACATCTTTATAAGCAAGAAATGAATCTTGTGGCTGAGAAGCTGAATCAAATGATAGTTGACCAAACACTGCTGCTAATCCTGTTCCAAACAAGATACTTATTAAGAAATTACCAGGGATCTGCCTTGCGAACAACGCAATCGTAACAAGTAACGTAAAAAAGGTTAGTATTACAGTGGGTTGACTAAAATCACCCAATGCAACGTATGTTTCTTCATTTAGTACGACAATACCGCCCTTTTGAAGTCCAATAAATGTTAGAAAAAGACCAATTCCAACAGTAATAGCTTCCTTTAAAGAGTGTGGTATGGACTCTGAAATAATTGTTGCAAGTTTTGTAAATGCAATGATTGTAAATAATAATCCAGATACAAAGACAACGGCTAACCCTTCTTGCCAAGTCAAACCCATACCAAGAACAATCGTATAAGTAAATAATGCGTTAACTCCCATTCCTGGTACAAGGATAATCGGAGTATTTCCGTATAGCCCCATAATGAAGCAGCCCGCGATTGATGTTAACACAGTCGCAATAATACCCGCTTCTAGAGAAATACCAGCATCAGCTAATATTGAAGCATTAACGACTACAATATATACGATGGTAAAAAAGGAAACAGTTCCTGCAAGAAGTTCCTTCTTTATCGTTGTTTTGTTGTCTTTTAATCGAAAAAATGTATTCAATGTTTACCTTCCTTAAGTATAACCCCTCAGCCCGTCCCGTTTAATCGTTAGAAACGATTTACAAAAGGATTATATCAAGAGATACAAAATTTTTCATTGTTTTTCTACACGAAACGGTGATTACTTATTATCATGTCAAAAATTTCTTATATCATACAAAGCATGAAAAACAAACGAACTATGTGTTATATGTTTGAGACAACCTTTCATTTCATATATATGAGTAGGTGTAGAGAGAAAGGGTGTGGTGAAGCTGGCAAGAAAGGTATGGGGTGTCGATTCTGCAAATCCAGTTGATCAAGAATTATTTGATTGTGTAAAAAAACAATTT
Organism: Metabacillus sediminilitoris; assembly: GCF_009720625.1. Classification (NCBI taxonomy): domain Bacteria; kingdom Bacillati; phylum Bacillota; class Bacilli; order Caryophanales; family Bacillaceae; genus Metabacillus; species Metabacillus sediminilitoris. Next base: position 3,526,622 of record NZ_CP046266.1, on the reverse strand, counting down.
GGTTTACCTAAATATTGGGGCAGGTATTTAACTGAGATAAAAAATGTTTCAAGCGGACTTACAAAAAACGAAATTCGTTTTATAAGAAGTAAGGACATAAAAATCTTACCGATTTATAATGTGTTTTCTGAAGCTTTTGGTTATGAGAAGGGACAGCTTGCCGCTAGAAATGCAGTCTTTCATGCAAGAAGGCTAGGAATTCCGACTAATATTGTTTTAATTGCAAATGTGGAACAATTTTTTCAAGTGGATTCTGCTTGGATCAGGGGATGGGTGGAAACACTTTACCCGACTGGGTATCGCTCTGGATTTTACCACGATCCTATAAAAGGTCAGTTTTCACAAGCATATTGTCAAGCTGTTCAAGAAAATAATGAAGTGGCGGTTCAAGCAATCCTATGGAGTGCTGAACCAGAGATCGGGGCTACATCTGAGAGGAAAGCGCCAAAATATAATCCAGCAGCACCGTCTTGTAAAGCGAATGTTTGGTTATGGCAATATGGAAGGGATGCAAAAAAATGCCCGATTTATACAAATTTAGCTGACGAAAGAATAATAAATTATTTATATTAATGGAGCTTGGAGAAAATCCAAGCTTTATTTTTTTATATCCAATGCCCCTTTTATGTTCCAACGATAAAAAGGTTATCTTTAACTACTTTATTTTCTTTTCATTTAGCCGATATAATTAATACAAAGGTTAGATTAAATGGAAGGAAGTTTAGAATGGATCAACATAAAGGGATCTTACTTGAAAGTGGAACAAATGAACTGGAGATCGTTGAATTTACTGTAGGACATAATAAATTAGGGATAAATGTGATAAAAGTTAAAGAAATCATTCAACCTGTAAAGGTGACCAAAATTCCGCACTCACATCCGAATATAGATGGAATCATTGATATTCGCGGTGAAATATTACCTGTTGTAAATGTTGAGAGAGCGATTGGGTCAACTCCTAGCGAGAATCCACAAAATGAAAAATTTATTGTTACAGAATTTAATAAAACGAAAATTGTTTTTCGTGTTCATGCTGTTTCGCAAATTCATCGAATCTCATGGGACAAAATAGAAAAGCCTTCTGATATGTATCAAGGATTAGAAAGCCAGATTACAGGTGTCCTAAAAATTCAAGATGAAATGGTGTTATTATTAGATTTTGAAAAAATTGTTGTTGATATTAACCCAGAATCAGGTATTCGATTAGATCAAATTAAGAAATTAGGAAAAAGAGAGCGCTCAGAGAAAAAACTTGTTATTGCAGAGGATTCACCATTACTACGTAAATTATTACAAGATACTCTAGCAGAAGCAGGTTTCATTCATGTTGAATTTTTCGAGAATGGTAAAGATGCATTATTATACTTACAATCTATTATCGATACTGGTAAAGCTATCGAGGATGAGGTTCAGATCGTCATAACTGATGTAGAAATGCCTCAAATGGATGGACATCATTTAACAAGACGAATAAAAGAAGACCAAGCTTTAACGATTCTTCCAGTGGTCATTTTCTCTTCACTTATTACGGATGACCTACGCCATAAAGGTAAAATGGTTGGGGCGAGCGCGCAAATAAGTAAACCGGAAATAAATGAACTTGTCCATAAAATTGATGAATTTATTTTATAATCACCTTTTCACAATGAACAGTAATGTGTTAATGATGAAAAAGACTCCTATGAATGAGGTTTTAGCCTACCATTCATAGGAGTCTTTTTTTGAATTTCATTCAATAAGGATTTATTCCATTGCTGATTGCTCATTATTTGTAAAGATGGAAATAATCGCATCCCATAAGGCAATGAAAAATTCCTTTACTTGTTGTAAGAAAGTCTGGCCTTCCTCAGAATTTAAAAAGTTCGATATTTTATCTTTGGCTTTATCAAGCTGTTGGCCAACCTGGTTCCAGTCGATATTGATATCTTTCATTTTATTAAACAGCTCAACTAAGCTATTAATATCTGCTTCTGATAAGGTAATCCCTAGCTCTTTAGCAGCATTTTCAATTAAGGTACGAAGATCAGCATCTGATTCAGGGACACCATTTTTAGCAATTTCATCTTTTATTTTTGCCATTAGCGCTGCTGCATTTTCTGTCCCAACTTCATCTCCAAGTTTAGCTGTTGTAACAAGCTCTTCATTTGCAACTTGTTTTACATCTTCAGGTATTGCTTCTTCTGAAGATATTTCATAAGCCTTAATTAATCCTGTTAAGGCTGCTGTTCCTGATACTTCGATTGGAGCAGTTACATAGATGGTAGCATCCTTTACACCTGCTGTCATAAGGGCATTCAAATACATTTCGTCAGTTACCCAATTAATATTTTTTGTCTTTACTTCAAGCCCAGAACCTTTTTCTTCTATCGTAATACTAGATGAAGACAATGCTTTCGTTCCAATTGTAGCTTTAGGGATATAGTTTCCTAAATATTTATGCTCTTCTTCATTAGAAACAGTAATGATTTGATTATCTTCTGTTGCATTCATTTCTTGTAAAAGTGTTTGTCTTTGTTGCTCTGATAAGTTTTCACCAAGAGTAATAATGATATCACCAACTGCTGCGTCGGCGTGACTAAGTGAAGGGAAAGCAAATAGTAGTACTGCTAATAAACTAAGTACATATTTTTTCAAAGGTGTAACCTCCTCTATTTAAAAGCGATTGGAACTTGGAACTCTAACAACATCTATTATAGTGTTTTTTAACAAATGTCAATAGTAATATTGATTTTTTGAGATTATTGTAGCTATTATTTATTCTATCAAAAATTTTATTTTTTCGTGATAAAGCCCCATTTCTTAAGATATTTGGAAAAACAAACGATTTAATCGTTCGATCCATTTGGTTTTCTTGTTGAGTTTATAGTAGAATAGAAAGGTATTCCAGTCTATTAGACGTATTATACATATTGGAGGTTTCATACATATGAAAAAAGCAGATATTACAATGGAAAATGGAGATAAGCTTGTTATTGAATTATTTCCAAATGAAGCACCTGGAACAGTAGCTAACTTTGAAAAATTAGCAAATGAAGGCTTTTACAATGGTTTAACATTTCACCGTGTAATTCCTGGGTTTGTAGCACAAGGTGGCTGTCCTCATGGAACAGGAACTGGCGGTCCAGGCTATTCAATTAAATGTGAGACAGAAGGCAACCCGCATAAACATGAAGCAGGATCATTATCAATGGCACATGCAGGAAAAGATACTGGTGGTAGCCAATTTTTTATCGTTCATGAACCACAACCACATTTAAATGGTGTTCATACTGTTTTTGGTAAAGTAACTGAAAACCTTGAGGCTGTTTACAAAATTAAGCCGAACGATGTCATGAAAGAAGTAAAAGTGTACGAAGCTTAATCCTTGAAAAAAGCTGCATCTAATCATTTGATGATTGATGCAGCTTTTTTATATTTTCAATTAGGTCTAAAATATTGCATCTTTCACTTTAAACGGCTAAAATACATTTATAACTTCATATTTCGATTTACATTCTTCGGGGCAGGGTGAAAATCCCTACCGGCGGTGATGAAGCATTTATTTTGTTTCTTAGTCCGTGACCCGTTAACAATGTTAACGGTGGATCTAGTGAAAATCTAGAACCGACAGTTATAGTCTGGATGGGAGAAGAATTGCGCGGTTTTTGCGGTGTATTAAAATTCTGTTTAAAAATTAGACTTTTAATACTCTTATTTGACATACTCAAATATCAATTTCTTATATACAAGCCCTAAGTCTATGACTTTGGGCTTTTTTGTACGAATCAAAATGTAAATCCAAAGGAAGACAGTATGAGTAAAACGATAGCTTTCGTCATCAGTAATTACTGAAAAGCCAAGTTTTTCTAATGTAAACGTAAATATGACCAGCCTATTTAAAGGAGGTCGATGTTTATTTTGGTTCATGAAAAAGAAAGAGAGGTGTGAAGATGTTTACGGGAATTATTGAGGAAATTGGAATCATTCATAACGTGCAAAGTTCTAAAGATGCGATTGTTTTTACAATTGAAGCAAAAAAAATAATGAATGATATAAACTTAGGAGATAGTATTTCGGTTAATGGCGTTTGTTTAACAGTGACAGAATTTTCATCAGGAACATTTTCGGTAGATGTGATGCCTGAGACTGTAAAAAGCACATCGTTGCATACATTAAAACAAGGTTCTCGGGTAAATTTAGAAAGAGCAATGGCTGCAAATGGTCGTTTCGGCGGTCATATTGTTTCTGGACATGTAGATGGTGTAGCGAAAATTGTCAAAAAGCAACGTGTCTCAAATGCTGTCTATTATGAATTACAACTTTCTGAAATGTTAACTGAAACGTTAATCCATAAGGGTTCGATTACAATTGATGGAATTAGTTTAACGATTTTTGGTCTAGAAAAAGAAAAAGTTATTATTTCGATTATTCCTCATACGCTTTCTGAAACAATTCTTGCGACGAAAGATGTTGGGGATATTGTAAATATTGAATGTGATATGCTCGGCAAATATATAAAAAAATTTATAAATCAACAAGTAAGTCCAAAAAATTCTTCAATAAGCAAATCGTTTTTAGAAGAAAATGGATTCTATTAATAACTTGAAGATTTTTATCTTCTTTAAAAAGGGGGATTGACAGATGTTTAATAAAATAGAAGAAGCGCTAGGAGATCTAAAGCTTGGTAAAGTTGTTATTGTTGTGGATGACGAAGATCGTGAAAATGAAGGTGATTTTGTAGCCTTAGCGGAAAAAGTGTCACCAGAAGTAATCAATTTTATGATCAAACATGGAAGAGGGCTAGTTTGTGTTCCTATTACTGAAAAACTAGCAAATCGACTGGAACTTACACCAATGGTAAATGAAAATACAGATCCACATGGGACTGCGTTTACTGTTAGTGTTGATTATAAAACAAATAAGACCGGAATCAGTGCTTTTGAACGAGCTGATACGATTAAAGCATTACTATCAGATGACTCAAAGGCATCAGATTTTAAGCGTCCAGGTCATACATTTCCATTAATTGCTAAAGATGGCGGTGTACTTCAAAGACCAGGCCATACAGAAGCAGCTGTTGATTTGTCATTATTATGCGGGGCAAGACCTGGCGGAGTAATATGTGAAGTCATAAAAGAAGATGGATCAATGGCAAGAGTAACGGAATTGCTTGAAATGGCAAAGAAGTTTGACTTGAAGATTATTACGATTCAAGATTTAATCCAATATCGTCAAATGAATACCTTGATAAATTAAGAAAATGAATAGCAGTTATACTCGAATATAAACGATATCTAAATTACTTAGGATGATTTTTTCATCTTTAAATAAAATCACATTATTTTGGAGGAACGATAGATGAAAACAACTTTTGAAGGTCACTTAATAGGCAGTGGAATAAAAGTAGCAATTGTTGTCGCACGTTTTAATGAGTTTATTACAGGTAAACTATTAACCGGTGCAGAGGATGGTTTGAAAAGACATGGCGTAGAAGAGGAGAATGTTACGGTTGCATGGGTCCCAGGAGCATTTGAATTGCCATTAGTTGCAAAGAAATTAGCTGAGACAGGTAATTATGATGCGGTCATTACATTAGGAACGGTTATTCGCGGAGCAACAACACATTATGATTATGTTTGCAATGAAGCTGCTAAAGGTGTTTCGAAAGCTACATTATCAACTGGTGTACCTGTTGTATTTGGTGTTTTAACGACTGAAACAATCGAACAAGCAATTGAACGAGCAGGAACAAAGGCTGGTAACAAAGGGTATGAAGCAGCAGTTACTGCGATTGAAATGGCAAATTTACTTAAATCATTACATTAATTTTCTTAAAAGTGTTTAAAATCACTTCAAAACTGTTTATAATGTGTTGAGAAGTGATTTTATTCGATTACCTATGAATTATTCCAATTTATAACTTTTTTCTAAGCAAGATTATTGCTTTCGCTTTTCGGAAAGCTATTTCGTTAATGAGGGGTAAATATGTTAATACGCTATAAAAAAAGTTTCGAAAAAATTGCCATGGGTCTTCTGTCATTTATGCCAGCTGAAAAAGATCTGAAACAATTACAACAAACAATAAAACAATATGAAACAGCAGATGATTGGCAGTTGTTTCTTTGGAAACAAGGTGAGGACATTATCGGTGCGATTGGTGTTGTTATGAAAGAAGAAGATATTGTGGAAATCAAGCATGTCACAGTAAACCCTTCACATCGTCAGCAGGGCATTGGTAAAAGCATGGTAAATGCCGTAAAAGATCTCTACAAAAACAAGTCTGTTGTTCCAAATGACGAAACAGAAGCATTTTTTGAAAAGTGTAAAGGCGATTGCTAATGAAAAAGCCAGTGATGAACGATGTTGATCATTGGCTTTTTGCAATTTCTCCCAATTCAAATCAGGAGATTAAAGAGGATCAGGACGTCCAAGGCGGGAGAAAGCCACAGGGGCAGGCTGTCAAAGCATAAGAGGCCTTACCTTAATAAGACTTTCTTTGATTTTTTCTTCGCTCAAGCTGTTGTCTCCGTTCTTCAATTACATCCGTCCTATTACGTTTCATATGCTTATGTATAAGGTATTCGTTTGATAGATCACTTGTCTGTCCCCATAAGACTTTAGAATCCAGACAAAGTTGCTGGCAATATGCAAGTAATTTCTCATCGCAGATTGGAAGATCGAAACTATAATAATCTTGATTATTTTCGATTTCTTTTTTTCGCTTTTCCAATTGTTTTAATAATAATTCACTTTGTAATCCAAGATTCCGAACAGCCTGTTGATCATTTTCCAACAGTTCAATGGCATTTGTCATCATTCTTAGGGCACCAGCAAAATTTCTTCGTCTCTGATGGTACAACCCAACAGCAACTTGAATGAGACCAACCCAGTATTTTTTTCGTTGTTTTGGTGGGTCGCTTTTCCAATGCTCCTCTAATACCTCATGACACTCAAAATAATCTCGATCACAGTGAAAATAAATTAGGTAATCTATATAGGCGCGATCATACACCACTATTCTCCACCTCTTTAACATTTTTTTAATTAAGTGTACCATAATTATTAAAAGCTGCTGTATTGAACAGCAGCCTCAAAACTTCTTGTTTTAGACTTTATTTGGATTCCTCAACTTAATGAGTATTTAGACAGTTACTTCCAGCCTTTTTGGTATAGCCACTCATGAATTGATTGCAAAGTAATCTACTCATAAGTGGCATATCCATAAGGGGCTGCTCAAGAAGCTTACGATTTAATTCATTAATATAACCAAGCAGCTCCAACAATAATTAATAAAATAAACAATACTACGATTAACGCAAATCCTCCGCCATAATTAAATCCATGTTCACCCATGTTTAATTCCTCCTTAATGTTTAGCTGTTACATTTGTAATATATGAGCAAATAGCTGAAATGTATGGGCGAATAACCATTTGTGAGGATTTTTAAATTTACCTGCTTCAAAAAATAATCTTGGATAAGCTAAAGATTTCATCTATACTATATGTTGGCTAGTTGTTAGAATGGTGGGATTTAGTTTGCAATATCATGTAAAAATTGATGTTTTTGAAGGTCCATTAGACCTCTTACTTCATTTAATTAATCGCCTAGAGATCGATATATATGATATACCTGTTTCAGAAATTACAGAGCAATACATGCTCTATATTCACACAATGAAAGTACTTCAGCTTGATATTGCGTCTGAATATTTAGTAATGGCTGCGACATTACTTTCAATTAAAAGCAGAATGCTTCTTCCAAAACAAGAGGAGGAGTTCATTGAAGATGCCTTTGGTGAAGAGATAGAAGAAGATCCACGGGAAGAATTAATGCGTAGATTAATTGAGTACAGAAGATATAAAGAAGCAGCACAAGATTTAAGAGTATTAGAAGAGGATCGATTACAAGTTTATACAAAAGCACCAAGTGATTTAAGTGAATATGCATTACAGGCAGATAATCAAATCGATTCATTAAACGTCACATTATACGACATGCTTGGGGCATTTCAAAAGATGTTACGAAGAAAAAAGATACAGAAACCTGTACAAACAAAAATTGCTCGTCAAGAAATACCAATCAAAAAAAGAATGAATGAAATCTTAGAGGATTTACGACTGCATCCTGGTAGACGAAAGTTTGTTGATTTATTTCCATCAAACAGTAAAAATCATTTAGTCGTAACATTTTTAGCGATATTAGAGCTAATGAAAACACATTCGATTCTAATTGAACAAGAAAATAATTTTGCAGATATTTATATTATTGGGAGTGAGTAGCATCATGTCCTTAGGCATCATTGAATGGAAGGCGATTGTTGAAGCTCTTTTATTTGCTGCAGGTGATGAGGGCTTGTCTTTACATCAACTTGCAAATGTGTTAGATCTAGAGAATCAAGAAGTTATTGATATTATAGAAGAGCTTTCACAAAACTACAAAGAAAAAGACCGTGGTATTGAATTAGTTGAGGTTGCTGGACAATATCAACTTACAACGAAAAAAGAACATGCTATTTATTTAAAGAAGCTTGTCGAAGTTCCAGGAAATACTTCCCTTTCTCAAGCAGCACTTGAAACATTGGCCATTGTTGCATATCGACAACCAATTACAAGAGCAGAAATTGAAGAAATACGTGGAGTGAAGACAGAAAGGCCAATTCACACACTTGTTTCAAAAATCCTTATCAAAGAAGTAGGTAGAGCTGAAGGTACTGGAAGAGCCATTCTTTATGGAACAACGAAGGAGTTTCTTGAATATTTTGGCCTGAAAAGCATTCATGAACTTCCACCTCTTCCAGAAAAGGCAAAAGAGGAGGACGAGCAGGAAGAAGCAGATCTATTTTTTGAAAAATTTAATGAAACGTTAGAAAATATTGAGTAATGATAACAATCCCCGGCTGACCCGATGGAACTTTTCACATGAATGTTGTGCGATGTGAAAAGACCAAGGATCAGCCTTTTTACGTACTAATTCCTACTGATTTATCGAATGATCATCAAAGACTTCATGTATTTTTTGAAAATACCATTCATAAGCTTTGTCCACTTGCATAAACTTGTACAAAACAAGTAAGGGGACGTGGATGCTATATGTCGCAAATAAAGAAAGTAGCAACAGGATTTATCATCATTTTTTTGCTTTTTACTATTTTTCCGCATCACTCATCTGCAATTGGTGTAAGTGCCAAAGCTGCGATATTAATAGAGCAAGAGTCTGGACGAATACTTTATGAAAAAAATGCTCGTACAAAAATGAGAATTGCAAGTATCACCAAGATTATGACCGCGATACTAGCCATCGAATCAGGAAAACTAGATGATATGGTAAAAGTAAGTGATAGGGCTCTTAAAGCAGAAGGGTCAGCTATTTATCTGCAAAAAGGTGAAAAAATAAAATTGGAAGATTTAGTATATGGCCTTATGCTACGTTCAGGAAATGATGCTGCTGTAGCTATTGCAGAACACGTAGGCGGGAGTCTCGAAGGATTTGTTGTCATGATGAATCAAAAAGCAGCTGAGATCGGTATGACAAATACTGTATTTGCAAATCCTCATGGACTTGATGACCATGAAAATCATTTTTCAACTGCATATGATATGGCAATCTTAACGCAATATGCGATGAAAAATGAAACATATCAAAAAATATCCGGAACAGAAGTGCATAGAGCACCTAATCCTAATGAAAAATGGGACAGAGTATGGCATAACAAAAATAAACTCTTAACAAGCCTCTATGAATACAGCACTGGTGGAAAAACAGGTTTTACAACTAGAGCAAAGCGTACATTAGTTTCTACAGCTTCGAAAGATGATTTTGATACAATTGCTGTTACCTTAAATGATCCTAATGATTGGAAGGATCATATCAATCTACACAATTATGCTTACAATAACTATGATTTAGTAAAGATAAAGAACCAAGGTCAGTTAGAAAAGGTTAAAAATGAATTTTATGAAAATAAAGTGTTTATTGATCGAGATCTTCGCTACCCATTAACAGCGGAAGAACAAAACAATGTGAAAATTCATCTCACATTATTAACTCCAAATAAAAAATGGAAAGATCCTGAAGATGTACCTGACGTTGTTGGACAAATGTCTGTCAAACTAGAAGGAAATGAAATTGCGAATCTACCAATCTATTTTGAAAATGGAAAAGCAGTCAAACCAAAAGGCTCATTTTGGGAGCTATTCAAAAGTTTATTTTTTGCCCAGGCAGGGGTAAATGAACATGGTTAATTTAATTTGGGTACTCTTAACGGTTATCGGCATCGTCTTTGCTATGTTTAATGGAACAATGGAGCAGGTGAATGAAGCAGTATTTAAGGGTGGTAAAGAAGCAATAACCATTTCATTTGGATTAATAAGTGTGTTGGTATTTTGGCTTGGATTAATGAAAATTGCTGAAAAAGCAGGGTTATTAGAAAAGCTAAGTTATATGTTTAAGCCCTTTGTTTCTAAACTTTTTCCTGAAGTACCACCAGACCACCCTGCAATGGGATATATGCTTTCAAATATGATGGCTAATCTGTTCGGATTAGGAAATGCTGCAACACCTCTTGGTATTAAAGCTATGGAACAATTAAAAGCTCTCAATGGTAATTCTGATAAAGCCAGTCGGTCAATGATTACTTTTTTAGCCATAAATACTTCTAGTATCACGTTAATTCCAACTACAGTTATTGCTATTATGATGACCTATGGTGCATCCTCGCCAACAAGTATTGTTGGACCTACAATACTTGTAACATTTATTTCTGCAATAGGCGGAATCTTAATTGATCGCATCTTTTATTATCGGAGAAAGAGAAAAGGGTGAGAAAACATGGGGATCATTGGATTAATATCATTATGGCTAATACCAATTCTAATCGGATATATATTGATTTATGGAACGTTAAAGAAAATCCCGACATATGAAACATTTGTAGAAGGTGGAAAAGAAGGAATAACGATTGCCTTTTCAATCATTCCATATTTAGTAGGGATGCTTGTGGCAATATCAATTTTTCGTGCATCCGGGGCTCTAGAATTCCTAATGAATTTAATGAAACCAGCATTAACCATATTAAATATACCAGCAGAGATTGTCCCACTTGCCTTTATAAGGCCAATATCTGGAACTGCAGCATTAGGAATAACTTCTGACATCATTGCTACTTATGGACCTGATTCCTTTATTGCAACGCTTGCAGCAACTATGCAAGGTAGTACTGATACGACGTTATATATATTAACTGTCTACTTTGGTGCAGTTGGAATTAAGAAAATGGGTGATGCGCTAAAGGTAGGGTTATTAGCGGATCTCGTTGGTATCATAGCATCAATAATTGTTGTTACTTTGATGTTTGGTTAATAAAAAGGGTTGTTTTGAGATGCTTTCTACTAATTGGCATGAAAAAAGACTTGTGAATGTGCACACGTCTTTTTTTTTATTTAATAAACGTTTTCTTACTCTCAAATACTACTGTTAACTTAAAAGACTCATCATAAATCATCGCTTTATTGAGCTGAAAATGGCCGAAATTCCATATTAGAAAGATCTAAAAGATCCTCTTTTAGGTGAAGGACATGTCACTTAAAAGAGCGGTCCTATTAAAGTTTTTCAAAGTAAAATTAAACAAATAATGATATACAATTATTTAGTAAGATCTTCTCGAAAAACTCGATAATAATTTGTTTCAAGCAACAAAAGATAGAATTAAAACTGGCTTCATTACTCTACCAATACACTTAAGAATTACAGAGAACAGAAACTATGGTATGATGATAAACGGAAAATGACGATTATTGTCAAGAGTTGGCTATATATAGTAGTCGATTTTAGTATCTGGACTTGTCTAAAGAAATCGAAAGAAGTAATATGATTTATGAGGTGAAAAAATGGAACGCTTACAGAAGGTAATAGCTCATGCAGGTGTGGCATCTAGACGAAAGGCTGAGCAGTTGATTTTAGAAGGTAAAGTAAAGGTAAATGGAAAAGTAGTAAAAGAACTTGGAACAAAGGTCACTGAACAAGATCGCGTTGAAGTGGAAGGTATACCATTAGAACGCGAGGAACCAGTATATTTACTGTTATATAAACCTGCAGGTGTTATTTCAGCGGCACAGGATGATAAAGGTCGGAAGGTTGTAACAGACTTTTTCCCATACATAAAACAACGGATTTATCCAATCGGAAGACTTGATTATGATACGACAGGAATTTTACTTCTTACAAATGATGGTGAGTTTGCCAATACTTTAATGCATCCACGCTATGAAGTTGAAAAAACATATGTTGCAAAAGTAAAAGGTATTCCTCCACGCGAGAAGATAAGACAACTTGAAAAAGGTGTACATCTTGAAGATGGAAAAACTGCACCAGCTAAGGTGAAAGTGTTATCCATTGATAAGAAAAAACAGACGTCCATTATCGAGTTGAAAATTCATGAAGGTCGTAATCGACAAGTTAGACGGATGCTGGAAGCAATTGGTCATCCTGTTCAAAAACTAAAAAGAGAGCAATATGCATTTCTTGATTTAAGAGGTCTTACAACTGGCGATTCAAGAGAATTAACACCACACGAAGTGAAGCAGCTTAGGGCATTAGCTAAACATGGGAAACAAGCACAGTAATTTTCACATAAACTTCAAATTATGTATCATTCATATTTTTAGATAATGTTATAATGACTGTGAATGTTTTAAGATTAGGGGAGTTTGTTAATGAAGAAAAAGCGTTTACTCATGCGCTCTATTATTTTAATTCTATTGCTTAGTGCAATAGGTTATACATTATATTCTAATTTCTTTGTTAGTAATGAGAAAATAAAGGTTGGTAGTGTAGCACCCGATTTTTTATTAACAGATTTAGAGGGGAACAAACACAAGCTTTCTGATTATAAAGGAAAGGGAGTATTTTTAAATTTCTGGGGAACATGGTGTGAGCCTTGTGAACGTGAAATGCCATATATGGAGAATCAATACGATTATTATAAGTCACAAGGTGTTGAAGTGTTAGCAGTTAATATTGCTGAATCTAATATTGCTGTTGAAAGTTTTGTTGATAAACATGATTTAACATTCCCTATTCTCCTAGATAAAGACCGACAAGTCTTAAATGCTTACGGAGTTGGACCACTTCCAACTACTTTCCTTATTAACCCTGAAGGTAAAGTTGAACATATTACGTCAGGATCATTAACAGAAAGAATGGTAGCAGATTTTATGGAGCAGATAAAACCTTAAATGGGGAGTTTTCAGGATGAATAAGGTACAATGTGAGTGCGGTCACATAAATCCAGAGGGGACACATCTATGTGAATCATGTGGTAATCCAATAGGAGTAAAAGAGATAAAAGACCAACAAAAACTATTGGATATGAAATATGAAGGAACTGCAAGACGGTCTCAAACTTATAAAAAAACGATTGTTGATAAAATATGGAACTTCTTTTCATCGGTTAAGGTAGGGATATGGATCATTGTCTTACTTTTAATAGCCTCGGCTCTTGGAACCGTTTTTCCACAGGAAATGTATATTCCTCCGACAGCAACTCCAAGTGAGTTTTACAAGGATGAATATGGAGTTCTCGGGCAATTGTATTATCAGTTAGGTTTTCATAATTTATATGGTTCCTGGTGGTACATGATTTTGGTAGCTTCATTAGGTATCTCACTTGTAATTGCGAGTTTAGATCGATTTGTGCCATTATATCGAGTATTGAAAAAGCAAGGTGTTTCTAGACACAATTCGTTTATGAAGCGACAAAGATTATATAGTTCTACTAAAACAAATGAAATGAACCTAGAGTTAATAAAAGAAAGGTTAGAATCAAGCCGCTATAAGGTAAAAGAAGAGAATGGAAACTTACTAGCTGAAAAAGGCCGCTTTTCTAGATGGGGTCCTTATGTTAATCACTGTGGATTAATTATCTTTTTAATCGGCGGTATGCTGCGATTTTTTCCAGGCATGTATGTCGATGAAGTCCTTTGGTTAAGAGAAGGTGAGACACAAGTTATTCCTGGAACCGATGGACAGTATTATTTAGAAAATAAAAAATTCACTATGGAAACATATGAAAAAGACAAAGAAAATGAAGTTTTTTCGGATGCCATTACTCGTGTAGGAGATGGAAGTATTGTTAAAGATTTTCAGTCTGATGTTGTTCTATACGAAAGAAAAGGCGAGTTTATCCATGGTGAAGAACCTAACCTTGAAAAAATAAAGCAGGCAGAAATTCAAGTAAATGAACCACTTAAATTCGATCGTTTTTCTCTCTATCAAGTTGATTATAAATTAAATGAATTAAATAAAATGACATTTAGTTTAATAGATAAAGAAACAGAAAAAGCTTTTGGACAAGTGACGGTTGATCTTCTAAATCCTCAATCAACCTATGATTTAGGAAATGGTTATAAAGTTGAACTTGCTACATACCTACCAGATTTTTTCTTTAAGGATGATGGGACTCCTTCCACTAAGACAAATGTTCCAAACAATCCTGCATTTGTCTTTAAAATGATAAGTCCTGAAAAACCTGAAGGTGAGACAAGTTTTGTTGCCATACAACAAACAATAGAGGCTTCAGGAGAAAATCAGTATAAGATGAAATTTGAAGGTGTTGAAACAAAAAATCTTACTGCACTAACTGTTAGAAAAGACTTAACACTATGGGTACTTGGGCTTGGCGGTGCAATCTTTATGATTGGTGTTCTCCAGGGAAGTTATTGGAATCACCGGAGAATCTGGATCAAACGCAATGAATCCGAAGTATTGATAGCTGGACATACAAATAAAAATTATTTTGCCTTAGCAAAGGAATTGAAAAAGATATTAGAAGGTACATCGTTAACATTACCTATTGATCAGAAGGAAAAGGAATAAAGTGACTGTGTACATTACGCCCATTTTCAAAGACAGAACTGATAAATAAGATTGCAAGAGGGAGGGGAAATTGTGGCGGAACTTAGTAGTACTTTATTAGAGATTGCTTTTATACTATACTTGTTTGCCATTTTCTTATTTGGCGGTTCCATCCGTGACAAACGGTCAAAATCAGATAAAATGAGTAAGTGGACAATACTTGCAGTGGTGACAACAATTGCCGGTTTTGCTACACAGCTTGGGTACTTTATTACGAGATGGATTGCTTCAGGGCATGCTCCGGTAAGTAATTTATATGAATTTGCAACTGCATTTGGCATGATGATGGTGCTTGCGTTCATTATTTTATTTTTCATTTACAAGGTAGCTATTTTAGGTTTATTTACTTTACCTATTGTTATCCTTATCATTGCATATGCGAGTATGTTTCCATCAGAAATTAGTCCGCTTATTCCATCATTGCAGACTCACTGGCTATACATACATGTAACAACTGCTGCTTTAGGACAAGCAATCTTATCAATAAGTGCGATTGCCGGAATTATACATCTTGTAAAGGTAGTTGATCAAACGAAATCTACAAAAAAAACATTTTGGTTAGAATGTGTCATGTATATACTAGTTGTTGCATTAGGGTTTATTATAATTACTAGCACATTTAAGGCGATGGATTATCAAGCAGATTTTAATTGGATAGATAAAAATGAGCAGGAAGCAGTAATGACATTTACTTTACCTGCATTAGTTGGTCCACATGAAGGAGAATTAGTAACAGAAGGGAAATTTGAACCGTTAGTAGAACTTCCCGCAATCATTTCAGCAAGAAAGCTGAATACGGTTATTTGGTCAGTTGTTGTCGGATCACTTCTTTATGGAATATTAAGATTGGTATTCCGAAAACGAATCTCAGCATCTATTCAACCATTTACGAAAAATGTAAACCTGGATTTAGTCGATGAAATCGGTTATCGGTCGGTTGCAATCGGTTTTCCGGTATTTACACTTGGGGCCTTAATTTTTGCAATGATATGGGCGCAAATCGCCTGGACTCGATTTTGGGGCTGGGATCCGAAAGAAGTTTGGGCACTTATTACATTTTTGTTTTATGCTGCATACTTACACCTTCGTCTCTCAAAGGGATGGCATGGTGAAAAATCAGCATGGCTTGCCGTGATTGGTTTTGCGATCATTATGTTTAACTTGATTTTTGTAAACTTAGTCATTGCTGGATTGCATTCATATGCATAGAAAATTAGCGTTTTAGTAGGATAGTAAAACACACTGCTATCAAAGCCTTCACTCTTTTGCGGTGACAGGCTTTTCTTTTTAATCATGGAAATAATGGCTTATATTAGCGTTAGAGCTTTTAGCTAATGATAATAGTGAATAGGAATTAAACTCAAGAATCCGTGTCTAGCTCCTGCGCGGGTATATCATTACATAAGTTGACTCCTAAAGAAAGGATTAAACCTTCTTGTAAATAGGAGCAGTTCACGAATCACATGCCAAACATTAGAGCATTTCACACTAGGAGGAATCGTAATGGAAGAGAATCAATTTGCAAAAATTTTAGTGGTAGATGATGAAGATCGAATCAGACGACTTTTACGTATGTATTTAGAAAGAGAAAAATATGAAATCGAAGAAGCGGAAAATGGCCATGAGGCATTAGAGCTTGGCTTAAACAACGATTATGACCTTATTTTACTTGATATTATGATGCCAGGTATCGATGGTATTGAAGTGTGTAAACAACTTCGTGAGAAAAAAGCAACTCCAATCATTATGTTAACCGCTAAAGGTGAAGAAGCAAATCGTGTACAAGGATTTGAAGTAGGTACTGATGATTATATTGTAAAACCTTTTAGTCCAAGAGAAGTTGTATTAAGAGTTAAGGCTTTATTAAGAAGATCCTCACAAACTTCCTATTTAAAAACGGATACGAAAGCGAAAAATGTCATCGTTTTTCCGCATCTTTCAATTGATCATGATGCACATCGTGTAACAGCAGATGGTTTAGAAGTTAGTTTAACTCCTAAAGAATACGAACTGCTCTACTTTTTAGCAAAAACACCTGATAAGGTTTATGATCGTGAGAAGTTGTTAAAAGAAGTGTGGCAATATGAATTTTTTGGAGATCTGCGTACGGTTGATACACACGTAAAACGTCTTCGTGAAAAATTAAGTAAAGTATCCCCTGAAGCAGCAAAAATGATTGTTACAGTATGGGGAGTAGGCTATAAATTTGAGGTTAATAATGCATGAGGCTTTGGCGAAGTGTAGTTGGTAAAGTTTGGGGAACGATTATTTTGCTCGTAATCTTTGTCTTATTTGTTTTAACCATTTTTATGTTGGAATTCATTGAAAATTATCATGTTGATGAAGCTGAGAAAGAGCTAACACAACTTGCGAATAAAGTCTCCGTTATTTTGGAAAGTCATGAAGATCAATCTTTAGCCAGATCAATTACATGGGAATTAACAGATGAATTAACTCATATCCTTATTGTTGAAGACAATGATACTTTTTGGAATTCACCAATCGAATATGAAAATGTCCCCCATCTTGAATTTGAAGATATTGCAAAAGATCCTGATCTAACAAGTGTATTTACAAATGAGAGTAAAATTAGTAAACGTACAAATTTAGATGACCTGAATGATCAAGTCGAAAATGCAGAAGAAGAAGTATTAATAGTTGGTGTTCCATACTCAGTTTCGGAAAATGTTGAAGGTGCCGTTTTTATTTCACAATCGCTTTCAGCAGTTCATGAAACAACAAAACATACGACGAAATATATTATTTATGCAGCTGGTATTGCCATTGTCTTAACAACAATATTTGCTTTCTTTTTATCTACGAGAATTACGTATCCTTTGAGAAAAATGAAAGAGGTAGCACAAGAGTTAGCAAAAGGAAAATTTGATGATCAAGTACCTATTATGTCAAATGATGAAATAGGTGAACTTGGAATTGCTTTCAATCAAATGGGAAAGCAGTTAAAATTCCATATAAACGCATTAAGTCAAGAAAAGGAACATTTAACAAATATATTGAGCAGTATGGCAGACGGAGTCATTACCTTAAATCATGATGGAATCATTTTAATTACAAATCCTCCTGCAGAACGGTTTTTACAGGCCTGGTATTATGACAAAGGAATGAATGTACATTCTGGTGAAGAGCTTCCTCCAGAAGTTATGGATCTCTTTCAGCATGTTGTAAATACAAATAATGAACAGCTACATGAAATAACTCTGCAAGGTAGAAGTTGGGTTATTCTAATGAGTCCATTGTATAACCAATCATATGTTCGCGGTGCGGTTGCTGTGTTAAGGGACATGACTGAGGAGCGGCGTTTAGATAAGCTGCGCAAGGATTTTATTGCAAATGTTAGTCATGAATTACGAACACCAATTTCAATGCTTCAAGGATATAGTGAAGCGATCGTTGATGATATTGCAAGTACTGATGAAGAAAAGAAAGAAATTGCGCAGGTCATATATGATGAATCACTCCGTATGGGACGTTTGGTTAATGAATTATTAGATCTCGCAAGAATGGAAGCGGGGCACATTACATTAAATTTTGAAGAGATTTCTGTTCCACAGTTTATTGATAAAATTAATCGTAAGTTCCAAGGATTAGCTAAGGATAAACAAATATCTCTCCAAGCAAATGTTCATTTAGAAGAAAATCATTATGTGGTAGATCCAGATCGTATTGAACAAGTTTTAACGAACTTAATAGATAATGCAATTCGCCATACTTCTGAACATGGTGCTGTCTCTATTTCTGTGGAAGACAATGAATCAGGCTTAAAAATTTTAGTTCAGGATTCTGGAAGCGGTATACCTGAAGACGATTTACCATTCGTTTTTGAACGCTTCTATAAAGCTGATAAAGCTAGAACTCGCGGCAGGGCTGGTACAGGTCTTGGATTAGCGATTGTAAAGAATATCATAGAAGCACATAAAGGTAAAATACAAGTTCACAGCAAGTTAGGAGAAGGGACAACTTTTAGCATCATTTTACCACGAATAAGGTTAAATTCTGCATGATATTGGCGAACAATCTTGTTTCATAAGGAACAATGAAACAATTGAAAAAGAAATAGACTATTCGTACGAATAGTCTATTTTCATACCGTTTCTTTTATAGAATATAGAGAAGAAGAATAAGTGAGTGAAATTTTATAACGATTAGCTAATATTAAGATTGGAGAGTGTATGTATGAATTTATATACGAGAACTGGTGACAGCGGGAAAACAAGCATTATTGGCGGAAGAGTTGATAAGGATCACTTGCGAGTAGAAGCATATGGAACAATTGATGAAGCGAATTCCTATGTTGGTTTAGCAATGACAATGTTAACAGACCAGATGTTTAAGGATATCTATCAGGAATTAGAGAAGATTCAACATGAGTTGTTTGATTGTGGGGGAGATTTAGCAGTTGTTAAAGAAAAATATCCATATAAAACGACAGCAGAAATGGTTTTGTTTTTAGAGGGAAGAATTGATCATTATGTAAAAGAAGCTCCAGAATTAGAGCGATTTATCTTACCTGGAGGCAGTCCAGCTTCAGCTGTTGTTCATCTTGCTAGAACTGTTACACGAAGAGCAGAACGGTGTACTGTTTCCCTTCACAAGGAAATGGATATAAATGATATTGTCTTAAAATACTTAAACCGCTTGTCTGATTACTTTTTTGCAATAGCTAGAGTGATTAATTATCGATTAGGTGTAAATGATGTTGAATATGAAAGAAGTGCGCTAGTATTTAAAACGAAGTCTCCAGAGAATAATCAACTTTAAGAAAGTTTAAAAACGACTTATGTTTATTATACATGAGTCGTTTTTTTCTTTCATCATTCTAAATTATTTTCTCCCGAATCATTTGAAATATGCTAAAGTATTACATAGTTGTTGGTAAATATTACATAGTTGTTTCAAAGAGGATTTTTATGATAATGATGAAACTTTTCCTATATCTTTACGACTAAATAACAGAATGGAGGGGCATTCATGGAGGATACCTTTCAACGAATATATGAAAAATATCATCATGACCTTTTTCAATTTTTATTCTATATGGTTAAAAATCGTGAACAAGCTGAAGACCTCGTCCAAGAGGTTTATATACGCGTTTTAAAATCCTATGAAAAGTTTGAAGGGCGAAGCAGTGAAAAGACATGGCTTTTTTCGATTGCCAGGCATGTGGCGATTGATTGGTTTCGTAAGCAAAAAACAATCCGAAGACGGATCTTAGAAAAGTTTGATTGGGATAAACAGCAACTAGAAGATGATCTGCCACTACCTGATGAGGTCGCATTACAAAATGAACAAGTTCAATGGATGTATCGTGCACTTGATGCATGTTCAATCGATCAGCGGATGGTCATTGTTTTACGTTATATTCAAGAACTATCGATAGCTGAAACGGCAGATGCACTAAAGTGGTCGACAAGTAAGGTTAAAACCACACAGCATCGAGCAATCAAACAGCTGCAAAAAGAAATGAATAACATATCTGATAAGGAGGGGTTATCTCATGAAAAAACAAGAGTGGAATGAAGAACAGCTTGAACAGCTTTTTCAGCAGTTACCCCCTATTAAAGATAAAAGAACTGCTGAAGACCTTTATAAAAGGATTCAACAAACACAGCAGGGAAAGAATAGGCCATGGATAAAACCGGCGATTGCTTCAGTTGCTGCACTTTTACTGTTTGCGATGATCTCCCCTCATTTCTATCAAAAATTCACTTCATCTGAAGAAAGTACCATGGATATGGCGTCATCCTCAGAAAAAATAGAGCATGAATCTAGTAATGAAACGAAAATGGAGGAATCAAAATTCGCCCAAGAAAGCTCGATCGAACAACAAGCTTTCGATGATAGCGTAAATGAACAAGAAACCTTTGTTACTAGCTCAAACAAAGCAGAAGAGACAGTTACTGTTGGTTTTACTGATTCTCAAGCACAAAACATTCTACCGATTAGTCTTAAGGCGGATAAAAGGCAAGAAAAACTAGCGCAATTAGAAAAAGTTAATCCGAATGATTATTCTGAACAACTCGGACCAATAACATATGAGTTAATGAATACTGATTTTATTCATGCAGAAAATCCTGAAGAAATTGCTATTTCTTATAAAGGTGAACCTAATTTTCAATCAACTGCAAATGAGGAATTATATCAAAATGCTATTATTGAAACGTTAAGATGGTATGATTATAAATCGGCAAAACTTTTTTCAGATGAAAAGGAAGGGATTTATTTCAGTCAAACAGGTTTAAAAAAAGAATTGGTTGTAAGAAAAGAAAGTAAAAAAGCTTATTTCCTATATCAGTATGACGAACAAACACGTAAACTTCTTGTCCCATCGCCTACTCATTATGATTCAATTGATTTAGCCATTAAAGCAATGAAACAGGGGATGGAAGAGCGAAAATTAAAACCTACCATAAGGAATAATATTTCGATTATTAAGACAAAAAATAGTGGAAAACAACTAGTCGTTGAGTTTGATAAAACAGCAAATTTTCAAAACAATGAACAAACAATTATTATGCTTGAATCGATTCTTTTAACTGCTAAAGAGTTTGGTTATCAAACAGTTCGCTTCAATGGTATGAATCTGGACAAAGTTGGAATAATGGATGTTACAAAGCCAATTGAAGTCCCTTTTTCACCAAATCCAATTGATGACGAAAATTAATCATGCAGACTATTAGAAATGATAAGTGATTTTATCCTAAAGAGACTCATATTCTGAGTTTCTTTTTTATTTCAAGTTTTAATTATCAGCCAAAAGCGAATGTTTTATGAATAAAACGGCAAAATTTGTAACATACTACTTTTGTTCTTTTTTTAGACGAGCCTACATACATTATTTTTTGTGATTAGGATTGACCGAATTTTATAAAAAGAATCGTCGATCTTCAAAAAATGATCATGTGACTTGTCACTTCAAGCCTTTGCATAACAAAGTGCTATTTTCGTATAAACAAGTGAAAAAGCCTAATCAGAATGTAGGGGGAAAATGATGTTAGTTTATGTTAGACACTTGCTAGGAATCACTTTGATTGTACTATTATTCGGTATGCTCTTTTTGGAGGGCAGCCAGGTAAAAGCAGAATCATATGTTGATGAGCTAGAAGATAAATGGATTCAGCCTGTTGATGGTAGAATTACGGATACGTTCGGAACAAGAAATGGTAAGCATAAAGGGATAGATATTGCAGCTCCAGAAGGTGAAAAAATTGTTTCCGTTTCAGATGGCAAAGTAACAAGGTCGTATTACTCAACGACATATGGTCATGTTGTTTTCGTTGAACATCCAGAAGGCTATGAAACTGTTTATGCTCATCTAAGTAAGCGGAAGGTAGACGAAGGGGAAGTAGTAAAGAAAGGACAAGAACTTGGGGTTATTGGCAACACAGGAGTCTCATCGGGAACACATTTACACTTTGAATTGCATGAAGGCGAATGGACATATGGAAAAGAACATGCGTTAGATCCATTATTCGTATTTGATTTACCGAACTCTACTGTACATAGTGAACAAGAACATCATCATTTAAAGGGGAATGTGATTAGCAAAGAAGTTCAAGCAAATACTTCTGAAAATCCTCAAGATGATAATCAAAATGATGCAGTAACACAAGAAAAAGTAATTACAGTGAAAAAGGGTGATACTCTTTGGAGATTGTCACAACACCATAAAGTAACTGTGAAATCGATTCAAAAATGGAACAAATTGGAGTCTGATGTTATTTTTCCTGGTCAAGAATTAAAAATGTATAATGTGAAAGAAAAGAACAATGTTGTCCAGGATAAAGATACAAATTTATCAATTGCGAATACTTTTCGTTTTGATTCTGCAGCTAACATAAAGCTGAATTAGTTATAAAGAGTTATACAACTGGTTATTAGCATTAAAAAAGTGGCTGACAAAAAGCCAGCCACTTAATAATCATACATTATAAATCAATAGTTTTGACAGAGACAATCTCTTCGTAGCTTGCTAGTTGCTTTGTTAAAGATGGATCTAAAACACGGTCGAATGCTAACATCATAATAGCTTCTCCGCCTTTAACCTTTCGACCAACCTGCATTGTCGCAATATTTATTTCATGATCTCCTAACACTTTTCCAACTCGCCCAATTACACCAGGTTTATCTTGGTGTTGAATATACATTAAATGCCCTGTTGGATAAAAATCAATATTAAAATCATTAATTCCAACTATGCGTTCTCCGTAGTTAGGAACATGAGTACCTTTTAATACAAAGGTTTGATCGTCACCAAATACTTTCACTTCTAAGCAATTTTCATAACCAGATTTGTTCTCAGTAATTTTTTCGCTAAAGGTAATTCCTCTTTCTTTTGCAATCATCCCTGCATTAACTTCATTAACAGTAATGTCAACTCTTGCACCTAAAAAGCCTGATAATAATGCTTTTGTTATGAATGATGTTTCAAGTTCAGCTACAGTACCTTCATACTGAATGGCAATTTCTTGTACAGGCACTCGCATACATTGTGAAACAATATTACCCATCTTTTTAGCAAGCTGATAAAATGGTTGAATTTTGTCAAATAGCTCCTTTGTTAAAGTCGGCAGGTTAATCGATGATGTAACCGGTTTGCCGTCAAGGTAATTTAATACTTCTTGAGTTACTTGTGCAGCAACATTGAGCTGTGCTTCTTTCGTAGAAGCACCTAAATGCGGGGTGACGATTACATTTTCAAATTCAAGCAGTTTATTATTAACAGGTGGCTCTACTTCAAATACATCCAAAGCTGCACCTGCAACATGTTTATTTTTAAGATGATAAATCAATCCTTCTTCATCAATAATTCCACCACGGGCACAATTTAATAAATATACCCCTTTTTTTGCTTTTGCGATTGATTCTTTGTTTAAAATTCCTTTAGTTTCTTTAATAAGCGGAGTATGGACAGTTATAATATCGGCACCAGCTAAAAGTTCATCAAATGCACAGATTTTTACGCCGATTTTTTCTGCGCGGTCTTTAGTAAGGAAAGGATCATAAACAAGAACATCCATGCCGAATACACGTGCACGTTTTGCTAATTCACCGCCAATTCTGCCAAAACCAATTATACCTAAGGATTTACCGTACAATTCTGTTCCTACAAAGGCATTACGATTCCATTCATTTGATTTTACAGAGACACTTGCTTGTGGAATGTGTCGTAATAAAGAGGCCATCATTGCAAAAGTATGCTCTGCTGTTGAAATTGTATTGCCATTAGGTGCATTTATCACAACAACACCATATTTTGTCGCAGCATCAATATCAATGTTATCAACACCCACACCAGCACGGCCTACAATTTTTAGGTTTGTCATTTTTTTCAACAATTCTTCGGTAACTTTTGTAGCACTTCTAACGAGGATTGCATCAAACAAGTGTAGTTCCTCTTCAACTTCTTCAACCTTCTTTTGCACGACGTTTATCTGTGGTGCATTCAATATTGGCTGCAAACCTTCACTACTCATTGAATCTGAAACTAAAACATGAATCATTCATAATCCTCCTAAAGGGCAGAATAAATATCAGATAATTTAACATATTAAGACAATTTTGTCAATGAAACTTTAAAGCATTGGATTCGAGACTTTATTGTATACAAAATTGTTATTGCATTATATAATTTAGTGTGTATCAAAAATTAAATAATATGATCAATCTTCGGGGCAGGGCGAAATTCCCGACCGGCGGTGATGAAATTTTTTTTCTAAGTCCGCGAGCCTATTGTTTTGGGCAGGATCTGGTGGAATTCCAGAACCGACAGTATAGTCTGGATGAGAGAAGATGGAGGTTCACGCGTTTAAAAAGAAACAGTTTTAAACGTTTATTTAAACTTGCATAAAAATGCCCCTGGAATGTATCGTTTTATGAAATTCAACGATATATATCAGGGGCTTGTTTCGTGTGAGTTTGATTAAGAACTTTCTCTTTTTCGAGTGCGATCAGAAAAGGAGAGATAAAAGATGCAACAAAGTAAAGTAAAAAAACATGTAACAGTTGGGATGTTAAGTAGTATTGGATATTTACTTATGATGCTTGATTTTCCATTCCCAGGGTTCCCAACCTTTTTACAAATTGATTTCAGTGATATCCCTGCTTTAATCGCTGCCATTGTATTTGGACCATCTGCAGGGTTAATGGTCGAAGCTTTTAAAAATATTCTTCATTACCTCATACAAGGAAATGCGACAGGGGTACCTGTAGGCGAAATGTCTAATTTTATTGCTGGATCTTTATTTATTCTGCCTTCAGCTTATATGTTTAGACGATTTAAGAACCTAAAAGGATTACTAATTGGACTAAGTATAGGTACTTTATTGATGACTGTAATCATGAGCATTTTAAATTATTATCTTATCATGCCAGCATACACTTTATTTTTAAACATGCCTGCAATGTCTTCAGAAGCAACGAGACAGTTTGTTATTGCGGCAATTCTGCCATTTAACCTTATTAAAGGATTGTTCGTGACATTACTGTTAGTGGCAATTATGTCGAAAATGAAAAATTGGTTATCAGGCCAAATGAATATAAATTATAAACAAGTATAAAGAAAACCTCTGCAATTATGCAGAGGTTTTTATTATTAAACGTTATCCAAAACTGCGAAATATCGCAGAGAAGAACTCTATTCGAATTTTAACGCATCACCATCGAATTTATCGTCTGCGATCTTAATGGAATCAGTTGGACATCCTTCAAACGCATCCATCATATCTTCTTCAAGAACCTCAGGTACTTCGACAATTCCTTGATTATCATCTAAGGTAACATATGCAATCCCTTCATCATCGTAGTCATAGATGTCTGGGGCTGCTGCTCCACATGCACCACAAGCAATACATGTGTCTTTATCTACAATTGTGTACTTTGCCATTAAAAACAAACCTCCTGATAAAATTAATACCATATAAATCATCATATGGTAGAACATATTATTTGAGTGAATTCTATTTACAGATTTCAATCTCGAAATTTGTGCCTATCTAGTATTGTAAATTGCTTTTCAGGACTTTTCAATATAAAAGTCTAATGAGAATCCTTATCATATAAGGGTTTTGTGTTTTATTTGGAAATGTAAACGACAAAATCTGATTAAATATATAACGTATGTCCATAAATTTGTTAAAATAGTAGGTAGAATCGAAACTTGTCAAACACTGTAAGGTGATATAATGAAGAATAGTTATTTTCATGTGATTTTGTTACATTGTATAAACCAACTTAACGGAGAAAGATCTGTCTCCGCTATTTATCATTTACTTAATGGGAAAAAATCTTCACAAACAATACAAGATGGTAAACTTTTCAACTTAACACAAATGTTTTCCCTATTTCCTAAGCTTTCTCGACATCAGATTAATGATGCCTGTAAACATATTTTGCAAGAAGAACTTATTGTACAATTACCCAATCAACATTATCATTTAACGGAAAAAGGGAAATTATTTTTAGACAAAAAACGAAGCGAACGACCAATTCCGGTAGCATTAAATGGATGGAAATATGGGGATGTTTCAAGAATCTTTTGGAGAAGAATATCTTTACTTGTGCAAGTACTTTCTAATTATGCATATGATAACCAACATTATTTGCCTTTGACTAAAAATCAAGAAGATTTATTGTGGGTCAAGCTATTTTTAAAACAAGTCCCATTTTCAAAATCAGAGCTTATACATTTATTGTATAAGGAATTAAAACAGGTCCTTTTATTACAATCGAATAGGGATGCAACCATTTTTATTCAACGACTTACTTCACGAAATAAAATTGGACAGACTTTTGAACAAATAGCACTAAAGCAAAATGAAGATCCAATATATACTTATTTACTGTTTTGGAATGTCATTCATTTTATTATGGAAAGACAGTATTTGAAGGAAAATGAGGATTTTGTGTTACATGAAATAATAATAGACAAGCTAACCAAAAACCCGCTGACATCTTCAACATCCATGACACGCTCTTACTTATTGCAAGGAAAGAGTATATCGGAAATTGCACACATGCGGAGATTAAAAGAAAACACGATAGAAGATCATATTGTAGAAATCACACTTCATGATCGTTCGTATCAACCAGATCATTTTTTATCAAGTGATGATTATGAACGAATTAATCACGCGATTTCTACTCTTAAAACACACCAATTAAAAAGGGTGAAGGAATATTTAGAACACAAATACAGCTATTTTCAAATCAGACTTGCATTTGCGTTAAACGGGAGGAAAGGATGAAGGATGAACGAACAGATTGAAAAAATGTTAAAAATTTACTTTCATCTAGAACAATTTAAAACAGGTCAAAGAGAAATTATCGAAGCTGTGTTAGAAGGAAATGATGTCGTGGCCATGCTGCCAACGGGTGGCGGGAAGTCACTTTGTTTCCAACTTCCGGCATACATTTTAAATGGACCAATATTAATTGTTTCCCCACTTTTATCTTTAATGGAAGATCAAGTA
The DNA here is from genome assembly GCF_009720625.1 of Metabacillus sediminilitoris. NCBI lineage: Bacteria > Bacillati > Bacillota > Bacilli > Caryophanales > Bacillaceae > Metabacillus > Metabacillus sediminilitoris. Next base: position 3,499,243 of record NZ_CP046266.1, on the reverse strand, counting down.
GAGCAAATGAAGCTTAGAGGCGAAAAGAATGTCATTGCGTTAAATAGTACACTGCAGTTTATGGAGAGAAGAAAGTATTTACAAAACTTAAGTAACTATCGGTTTATTTTTGTATCTCCCGAAATATTGCAGAATGATTTTGTTATAAATGCATTGAAAAAAGTGGATATTTCATTATTTGTCGTGGATGAAGCTCATTGTATTTCACAATGGGGACATGATTTTCGACCTGATTATTCAAGATTAGGTGATATAAGAAGACAGCTTAATTCTCCTCCTTGCCTTGCTTTAACGGCTACTGCCACTAAAGAAGTTCTTAAGGATATTCAAAGAATTCTTCAATTCCGAATAGAGAATAAACAATTCATCTACTCTATTGACAGGCCAAATATTGCGATAACAGTTGAAAAGCTGACAAATGTTGATGAAAAAATAGCTAGGATTGTTAATCTCGTTCAATCATTAAAAGGAGCAGGAATTATTTATTGTTCGAGTAGATTATGGACAGAGAGACTTTCTCAAGTATTAATCGATTCAGGCATGAATGAAGTCGGTTTTTACCATGGAGGAATGGATCAGGAACAACGAATTCTCATTCAACAGCAATTTTTATACGATCAACTTCAAGTCGTATGCTGTACAAATGCTTTTGGAATGGGGATTAATAAACAAAATATCCGTTATGTCATTCATTTTCATTTTCCATCTCAATTAGAATCTTATATGCAGGAAATAGGCAGAGCAGGACGTGATGGACAAAATAGCTTAGCGGTCACTTTGTTAACAGACTCAGACTATGAAGTTCCTAAGACATTAATGGAAACTGAATTCCCTTCTTATGAAAAACTTTACCGAACCATTTACTTTTTACATGAAACACAAGATGAATCGTTTTCATATGAAAAAATAAATGAACAATGCGGTATTAGTGAAACACAGTGGCGCTATATTGAATATCATTTGACAGCTTTAAAAGATCGAAAGTTAACTCCGGAAAATCTTATTTCAATCATTTGGTCAGCAATAGAAAATAGACTTTCAGTTAAACAAGAGAAGCTGAGAAAGATGAGGAAGTGGCTTACAACGGATGGCTGCAGACGACAAACATTATTAGCTTATTTTGATGAAGAGAATGCTCCAACCGTTTTAAAAAATTGTTGTGATCAATGTGGTGTCGATCTTACAGTTTTTGAAGGGGAAAAAGTCGATACTGATGACATTTTAAAGATGGATTGGGAAGAAGAACTTAAAATGATATTTTGTAAGGCGAGTGATTAAGTTTTGCTTAAAAAGCAAGAAGAATTAATAAAACAACTATCAGATAAACAAATCGTTCAAAATTTATATTTCACTCAAGTGCTGCTATTCATTATCTCGCTTGTCTTAGGAATATTTTTATTTCAACCTTTTAATGAATTTCTTGAGCTATGGTTAGTTCGCGATTATTCATTTGTTTATTACGGAATCGGTACAGCTTTACTAGTTATTTTTGTTGATTTTATTATCATGAAAATTGTTCCAAACCATATGATAGATGATGGTGGAATTAATAAAAAACTCTTCAAGAAACGATCTATTCCACATATCTTTTTTTTGACAGCATTAATTTCATTCTCAGAAGAGATCCTTTTTCGAGGTGTTTTACAAACCTATTTTGGAATTTGGATTGCAAGTATAATCTTTGCGATTTTACATTTTCGTTATCTGTCGAAGTGGCTGCTCTTTATAATGGTCGTTTCAATTAGTTTTTTATTAGGCTTAGTGTATGAAATAACAAATACATTGTATACCACCATTCTTGCTCATTTTATAATTGATTTTGTTTTTGCATGTCAAATTAGAATGCAGTATTTAAGAGAGGTGAAAGAAGAAAATGAATGATCCAGAATATCGCGGTGATCAAGCGGAAAATTTACGTACAAAAATGATCGATGAATATAAAGAAGTCCACGGTGATTATCCGCCGCGCGGTGAAGTTCATAAAGACAAAAAGAAAAAAACAAAACTAAAAATGAAATACCCAATTATTAGTTTGCTTGCTTTCATTTTTATTTTACTACCAATATTAATCATAACAATTTACTACAGTAACGACAGCGATAACACAGTGACCATTAATCAGCCATCTGGAAATGAAATGGTGTATATCTCTAATAATCAAAATGAAGAAGAAACAATTGATGAAGATATGATTGAAGAAGAAACAGAAAGTATAAATCAAGATGAAATTGAAACAAATCAAACAGAATCAGATGCAGATAATAAAGAAGCGACTGATCAAAATAATCAACCGAATGAAACAAATGTGCAATCATCTAACTCTGTGAACAAAAATGCTGTCCCAACTGATGAATCGGAATATCGGGAAGTGAAAACCCATACTGTTGCTGCAGGAGAAACCTTATTTAAAATCGCTATCAAATATTATAATAGCAAACAAGGGGAAGAGATCATTCGAGAATTTAACGGCATTGAGGCAAATGATATATATGAAGGACAAGTGTTAAAAATTCCTTTGAAATAGCTACTTAAAAATAATCACAATTTTCATATATGCTTGGACTACATCATACAATGTACTATCTAAAAAGTGATATTGTATGAGAGGAAGTGATTTTTATCGAACCAAGTATTCAATTGCTAAAAGATCATACAGACGAACCAACAAAGAAAATGCTACATCATCTTGTTGAACGTAAACGAAAATACGAAACATATAAAAGTAAATGTTTTAAGGCGCAATTCCTAACGTTTGTGTTAGCAATGGGATTTATCGTTTATTTATATGCATTTATTGTTAAACCTACAGGTGGACAATTAGAAATGATTTTTCATTATATTTTCAACGGTAAATATCACATTTTAATGGTATTGCTTATCGTAGGCGGGTATGGATCAGCACAGTATTTTAAAAAGAAAGAGGAAAAAGCAGAGACAGAATTTCATAATTTAAGATGTGAAGTCATTAGAAAAAGTATTGAGCTATGGCCACAGCCTACTCATTGGAAAAAACGACATGAAGTATTTTCACTAATGAAAAATGAATTTGATATTAACTTATTTCACGAAAGTAAATGACGAACATTTCAAATTATCCCTTCATTTCTTGATAGAAAAGGAGGGTTTTTTTATCCTTTTATTAAAGTGATATAATCCATATAATGAAGCGAGGTGTAAATATTATTCTCTTCATAAAGATAATGTTGGCGATTGTTTGTTGCTTTATTATTATGATTGCTTACATGAGTTTTAAGGCCAAAGAAAATCATCTAACAAAACACATCATAAAATTTGATAAATTCCCAAAAAGTTTTCATACAATCAATATCTTTTTTATTTCAGATATCCATCGGAGAATCGTTTCTGATAAATTATTAGAAACGATACCGCCTTCCATTGATTTTGTTGTAATTGGTGGGGACTTAACAGAATCAGGGGTACCTTTTAAAAGAGTTGAGCAAAATATCAAACGTTTAAAGAAGATTGCACCTGTTTTTTTTGTATTTGGAAATAACGATTATGAAGTAGGCAAGGAAAGGCTTGAATCATTGCTTTTAAAACAAGGAATTACAATATTAAATAATTCAGCTGCATTTATCACATCTCAACATAATGAGAAACTGGCCATCCTTGGAGTAGAGGATATGACATTGGAAAGAGATAAGCTAGATCTTGCGGTAAGAAAAGCTGCGCAGGCAGATTTTAAATTACTAATTAGTCACAATCCTGATATCTATCACAAGGTTGATGAGAATGCAGGTATTTCGTTAATTTTAAGTGGGCATACACATGGGGGGCAAATTCGTTTATTTGGTTTTGGTTTATATGAAAAAGGAAAAATTCATTTTCTTAAAAAAGCAACCCTTTTAATAAGTAATGGCTATGGAACATCAGGTATTCCATTAAGGCTAGGAGCTCCTGCAGAGGCTCATTATATCCAATTAAAAGCTAATCAATAATAATGAATCATGCAAAAAGCATGGTTTATTTATTTTTGACTGAATTCTTTTACAAAGGATCTTTTATAAGAGATTCTTTTTTTAAAACGAAAACTATTTTAGGTTGATTGGAGCAGATTGCTAGACTCCTGCTTAGAGCAGCGGGACAGGAGAGACTCATGCAGGCGTTTACGCCGAGGAGGCTCACCGCCCGCCCCGCTAAAAAGCGAGCATCTCTCGCTGCAATCAACCACACCGCATTACTTGGTAAAAAGCAACAAAGTATGCGAAAACAGCCTTTACAAAAAACTCAATTAAAACCCGCTCTTCAATTACGTGATGAAAATGTTTTATTCCATACAGTAACTCGAAGTTTTCCTTTTTTAAAATACAAATTTTACACAAATAAAAGGATTCGTTATAATTTTTGATAGTGTAGTTTTTTCATTATTGGGGGATCAAGATGTCTATTCAGGAAGGTAAATACAATATTAAGGCTGTTTCAAAATTGCTAGGGATACAGTCTGGAACCTTAAGGGCGTGGGAGCGAAGATATCATGTGATTGCACCAAAAAGAAATGAAGCAGGTCATCGTTTATATACAGAGGAACATATTAACATTTTAAAATGGCTGATCAAGAAAGTTGATAATGGTTTTACAATTAGTCAAGCAGTTAATCTGTTAGAAAACAATGAAATAATAGTGGGTAATCATGAAATACATAAAAATAAAGACATTGACCAATCATTGCAACTCATGGACAAACTTATAAAATCCTTGTTAGCTTTTGATGAATACGATTCAAATGAAAGGTTAAATGAGGCGTTTAGTCTTTATTCTGTTGAAAAAGTTGTTATAGAGATAATTGGAACTATACTAATGAAAGTGAAGGAACAACGGGACTTAGGAAGAATAACATCTGCACAAGAACATTTTTTATATTCTTTTTTTCGTTCACGTTTAGGCTACATTTTTCATTCTATACCTGTAAATAGATTGTTACCAAAAGCAATTGCTGTTTGTGGTCCTAATGATTCATCAGAGCTTGAATTACTCATATTTTCAATTTTTTTGCGAAGAAACAGTTTTGACGTGCTATACATAGGGGCAAGTATTGCAAATCATGAATTTGATCATATTCTAAATCAAGTAAAGCCAGCGTTTTTATTTTTATCGTGTACATTAGGTGAAAATGTAATAAAAACGTTTGAACTTGTTGACCATTTAACATTAAAATATCAAAATGTAAAAATTGGGCTTTATGGTGCCGGATTTAGTCAAGTATTAAGTTCAATGAATTCACCTTATGAAGATTATTTGGTAGGTGAAACGAAGCAGCAGTGGCAAAGATGGATGAAAGATAAATTAGTCCATTAATATTATTCACATTGCTTGTCTTATTGCTGTTTTGAGTGTAAACTGTAAAAAATATTAGAACCATCTCATATAAAAATCATACTATGATTGTATATTGAGCGTTCTGACGGCAGGAGGGTATGGGATGCGGCTAGAGCGACTGAACTATGACAAAATAAAAATTTTCTTAACAACTGATGATTTAAAAGACAGAGGGCTTACAAAAGAAGATCTCTGGAAAGATTCATTAAAGGTACACCAATTATTTAGAGACATGATGAATGAAGCAAGCGCAGAATTGGGCTTTGAGGCGCATGGTCCAATTGCTGTCGAAGTGTATTCGCTTCATGCTCAAGGGATGGTAGTGATTGTAACTAATAGTAATGAACCAGCTGAAATAGATGATGATTTTTCTGATGATTATATTGAAATGCAAGTGAAATTGGATGAAAACATTGATGTCATCTATGAATTTGAAACATTTGAAGATATCATTCAACTATCAAATTGTCTTCATCAACAACATGTTTACGAAGGGATGCTCATTTTCTATCAAGAACGCTATTATTTGCTTTTAAGTGATGATCAACAGGTTGAACTTGACAATTTAGTTGCAGTATTAGCAGAGTATGGCAGCCCATCAACTTTAACAGTCCATAGATTAAAAGAATATGGGAAAATCCTTATGGAAGATAAAGCAATCCAAGAAATCTTTAAATATTTTGGTCCTAAATAATAATGGTTTAAAGTATAACATGTTTAATTTCTATTAAAAGCGGTATATATGATATGTATACCGTTTTTTATTGTTTAAAAAAAGATGCAAGACAAATACTAAATAATAATGTGAAAAAGCATTGAAATATATCAAGTGTATAATTGTTTATATAATTGAAACAATTAAAGTTTTTCTTCTTTGCATAAATATTTTTAAGGTGTATACTATGTCATGAAAGGGTTTTATATTATATTTTTAGATATGATTTAGGAGGTTAGCTTAAATGGTTGCCGAAAAAAGCACCGATGCTAAAAATAATAATTTAGATGTGTTGAAATCTACACAAACGGTGATACATAATGCTCTTGAAAAATTAGGGTATCCAGAAGAAGTATTTGAACTTTTAAAAGAACCAATTAGATTAATGACTGTGAAAATTCCTGTACGCATGGATGATGGTTCTGTAAAAATCTTTACTGGTTATCGTGCGCAACATAATGATGCGGTTGGACCAACAAAAGGCGGTATCAGATTCCATCCGAATGTAACTGAAACTGAAGTAAAGGCATTGTCCATATGGATGAGTTTAAAATGTGGAATCGTAGATCTTCCTTATGGAGGAGGTAAAGGCGGAATCGTTTGTGACCCTAGAGATATGTCATTTAGGGAGTTAGAACGTTTAAGTCGTGGCTATGTTCGTGCGATAAGTCAAATCGTTGGACCTACAAAAGATATCCCAGCTCCAGACGTTTTTACAAACTCACAAATTATGGCATGGATGATGGATGAGTATAGCCGAATAGATGAATTCAATTCTCCAGGTTTTATCACAGGTAAACCACTTGTACTAGGTGGTTCACATGGACGTGAATCTGCTACTGCAAAAGGGGTTACAATCTGTATTCGTGAAGCTGCAAAGAAAAGAGGCATCAACTTAAAAGGTGCAAAAGTGGTTGTACAAGGATTCGGTAATGCAGGTAGTTTTCTATCAAAATTTATGCATGATGCTGGAGCAATAATTGTTGGAATTTCCGATGCATATGGTGGATTATATGATCCGAATGGCTTAGATATAGATTATTTATTAGATCGTCGTGATAGCTTTGGTACTGTTACGAAACTTTTTAATGATACAATAACAAACAAAGAATTGCTTGAACTTGAATGTGATATTCTTGTTCCTGCAGCAATTGAAAATCAGATTACTGAAGAAAATGCAGCAAATATTAAGGCAAGCATTGTTGTAGAAGCTGCTAATGGTCCAACTACACTTGAAGGTACCAGAATTTTATCTGAAAGAGGAATTCTCTTAGTGCCAGATGTATTGGCAAGCGCTGGAGGCGTAACTGTTTCATACTTTGAATGGGTACAAAATAATCAAGGATATTATTGGACAGAAGAAGAAGTTGAAGAAAAACTTGAAAAAGTAATGGTTAAATCATTTAACAATATTTATGAAACAAGCCAAAACAGACGAATAGATATGCGTCTAGCTGCCTATATGGTAGGCGTTCGTAAAATGGCTGAAGCTTCAAGATTCAGAGGCTGGATCTAAGGTTTTCAATTTGCAACGCAGTAAAAAATCTCTTATCATAATCGATAGGGGATTTTTTATTTTTGACTATTCTACCTCAAACCTAGAGGGTGAAAAGATAACATGTAGAAATAATAATTTTATTTAGGCTCTTTTCTAAGTGATTGTTGCTTTTAACACGAAAAGTATTTTAAAGTTGATTGGAGCAGATTGCGAGACTCCTGCTTAGAGCAGCGGGACAAATGAGACTCTTGCAGGCGTTAACACCGAGGAGGCTTACAGCCCGCCCCGCTAAAAAGCGAGCATCCTCTCGCTGCAATCAACGGCACCGCACGACTTGTAAATAGCAACAAAGTTTGCGAAAACAGCCTTTATTTATAACCGGGAGTGGAAAATTCGTGATAATAGAAGATACCATCATTGTTGGTGGAGGTCCATGTGGATTGTCAGCAGCAATTGCATTAGAAGAAACAGGAAAAAAACCATTAGTTATCGAAAAAGGGAATATTGTCAATGCAATTTACAATTATCCCACACATCAAACTTTCTTTAGTTCAAGTGAAAAGCTAGAAATTGGAGATGTACCATTTATTATAGAAAATCGTAAGCCATTTAGAAATCAAGCACTGGCTTATTACCGTGAAGTTGTTCGCAGAAAAAATATTCGTGTTCATTCTTTTGAGGAAGTGGAACAAGTAGAGAAAAAAGGAAATGTATTTATTGTTAAAACTGATAAACAAGTATATGAGGCAAAACAAATAGTTATTGCAACTGGATACTATGATCATCCTAATTATATGAAGATCCCAGGTGAGGAACAGTCAAAGGTATATCATTATTTTAAAGAAGGACATCCATACTTTAACAAAGATGTAGTAGTAATTGGTGGGAAAAATTCAAGTGTTGATGCGGCGTTAGAACTTGTGAAATCAGGAGCAAGAGTAACGGTATTGTATCGAGGAACAGAATATTCACCTAGTATAAAACCATGGATTTTACCAGAATTCGAAGCACTTGTTCGAAATGAAACAATCATGATGGAATTTCAAGCAAATGTTATTGAAATAAAAGAAAATACTCTCATATATGAAGTTAAGGGAGAAGTAAAAGAAATAAAAAATGATTTTGTGTTTGCAATGACAGGCTATCATCCGGATCATGGTTTCTTAAAGAAAATGGGTGTCAATATAGATTCTGAAACAGGTCGACCGACATATAATCCAGATACGATGGAAACGAATATTGAAGGGATTTTTATTGCAGGGGTAATTGCAGCTGGAAATAATGCGAATGAAATATTTATTGAAAATGGACGCTTTCATGGTCAACTAATAAACGAGGAAATCAAAAAAAGAAAGTGAGAGATAAATTGTTATTTCTCACTTTTTTTTATACCTATTTTAAAATGCATCATTATCAAGTATTAGATTGAAAATATTTCTTCAAGCTTTTCTCGATCTGATGTTGTTTCTAAAGCAATCATTAATTTCAGTCTTGCTTTTTGACCATTCAAACCATTACTAAAAATCATACCTAATTCCTTTAAATGCCTTCCTCCACCTTCATAGCCATAAATATCTTGAACAATACCATTAAAACAACGTGATACAAGAACAATTGGTATACCTTTATTTAAAAGTTTTTTTAAGCCAGGCAGTAGTGTTGGCGGTAAATTCCCTTGGCCTAATGCTTCAATAACTAATCCATCGATATTATGTTGTTCAATTGCTTGGAATAAAGAATCATCCATTCCAGCATATGCTTTAAGTAAAAATACTTTTTTATCAAGTTTAGAAACATTCAATGGCTTGTTTAATAATGGTTTATGATGGAAGACAACGCCTCCCTTATTTACGATGCCAATTGGTCCGTATTGTGGACTTTGGAAGGTTGCAATATTACTTGTATGAGTTTTCGTTACATTTTTTGCTGTGTGTATTTCATCATTCATCACAACAAGCACACCCAGATCCTTGGCTTTTTCGGAAGTGGCAACTTTTAATGATGATATAAGATTATACAAACCATCTGAGCCTAATTCATTACTCGATCTCATCGCACCTGTGATAACGACAGGAATAGATAACGATAACGTGATATCAAGGAAAAATGCCGTCTCTTCAAGTGTGTCTGTTCCGTGTGTAATGACAACTCCATCAATAGAATGTGTATTAACATTTTTTTCAATAAAGGTTTTGATTTCCAGCATATTATTAGGTGTTATATGTGGTGATGGTAAATGAAATAATTCGTGTGTGAAAAAATGGATATTTGGGATCTCGTTTGTTTGGAATACGAGTGGATTCTTATCTCCAGGCTTTACTTCACCTGTTGTTTCGTCTTCTTTCATTGATATTGTTCCGCCTGTGTGTATTAAAAGTATATTTTTCAAAACCATAATCCTCCATGTTAGCAGTTCTTAGATTTGTGTTGTCGAAATGTTCTTCAGTCATTTTCAATTTTACGATAACATGATACGATTAAGAAAGTAAAATATCCTATAAAAATGATTATCTATTACAAATAGACGGAATGATAGTGCTTAAAAACTACTTAATATGTAAATGGAATAGGCTATAAGTGCTATATCAATAGAAAGACTTTAAAGGAAAGAGGCCTGTGAATGATTGCAATTATTTCTGCGGGCATTGCCCCAGGTCTTGCTTTGTTAAGCTATTTTTATCTAAAGGATCAGTACGATACAGAGCCATTTTATATGGTGCTGCGTTCGTTTATTTTTGGGGCCCTGCTCGTTTTCCCTATTATGTTTATCCAATATGTATTAGATGTTGAAACTGTATTTTCTTCTAAAATCATGTATACCTTTGTTGCAGTAGGATTTTTAGAAGAATTTTTCAAATGGTTTATTTTGTTTTTTACCATTTATCAGCATGTTCACTTTGATGAACATTATGATGGGATTGTATATGGTGTTTCTGTTTCATTAGGATTTGCTACACTAGAAAATATCATCTATTTATTTGCCAATGGTTTAGAACATGCATTTGGCCGTGCTATATTACCTGTTTCAAGTCATGCTCTATTTGGCGTGATAATGGGCTATTATCTAGGGAAAGGGAAATTCTCGGGCGGTGATGAGCAAAAAAAATGGCTGCTCTTTTCTAGTCTATTACCGATTTTCCTGCATACTATTTATGACTCGATTTTAATAAGTTATGTAAATTGGCGTTATATTATGGTTCCATTTATGTTGTTTTTATGGTGGTTTGCTTTACATAAAGCAAAAAAAGCGAGAGTAAATATTATTGATTCAAAACTGCCCTAAGGCAGTTTTTTTTGTGCAAACTAAAAACTAAGGCTTTTGCTATAGAAATTAGCTAAAAGTCTTAGTTTTCTTTTTTTTAAGTCATTACGCTGATTCTTTTCCATTCCCATCATTTGATAAATTGGCTGCATGTTAATTAGGATGAATAAAATACCAAAGACTACAAAAAATACGTTTAAGTAATTACATCTACTAGAGGAGGCAGCAACATGAAAAACATGCGCATAATGTTGATGGTTGCAGTAGTGACTTTTACTTCTGTCACCTTACAAATTTCTTCAATAAATGTCCCTGTAGCACATGCTTTTTCAAATCAGATTATCCAAAAAGGTGCAACTGGTAGTGATGTTATTGAATTGCAAGCAAGACTTCAATATAACGGGTATTACCATGGAACAATTGACGGAGTATATGGTTGGAGTACGTATTGGGCTGTTAGAAACTTTCAACACATGTTTGAATTAGAAGAAATTGATGGATTAGTAGGGCAAAAAACGAAAGATATGCTGCAAAGATCTACTAAATTTTATAAAGATTTCGTATATAAGCAAATAAATAGCGGCAAACGGTTTACACACTACGGTGGGATACCATTAGCCCAACAAACTGCTCCAACTGCACAACAAATTCAAAGAGCAAAACAAATTGCAGAACAAAGAAAACAGCAACAGGAGCAAACCTATAAGTCTCAGGTTACTCAACAACAGCAACAACAAAAACAACAGGAACAGCAACAACAGCAACAACAAAAACAACAGGAACAGAAGCAGCAACAGCAGCAACAGCAGCAACAACAAAAACAACAGGAACAGCAGCAGCAACAGCAGCAACAACAAAAACAACAGGAACAGCAGCAGCAACAGCAGCAACAACAAAAACAACAGGAACAGCAGCAGCAACAGCAGCGACAACAAAAACAACAGCAACAGCAGCAACAGGCGCAACCACAACAGCAGCAACAAAAACAACAAGAACAGCAAAAACAAGAACAACAAACAACAACGGCGGTTAATTTACCAAATGGCTATTCTCAAAATGATATTCAATTAATGGCTAATGCTGTATATGGTGAAGCAAGGGGTGAACCGTATATCGGTCAAGTAGCAGTAGCGGCAGTCATACTCAATCGTGTAGGAAGTGCAACATTCCCAAATACGGTTGCAGGAGTTATCTTTGAGCCACGAGCTTTTACAGCAGTAGCGGATGGACAAATCTGGCTAACACCTAATGAACAGGCTAAGAAAGCTGTATTAGATGCGATAAATGGATTTGATCCAACTGAAGGTGCAACATATTATTTTAACCCAAATACAGCAACTAGTTCATGGATTTGGGGTAGACCACAAATTAAACGTATCGGAAAACATATTTTCTGTTTATAGAAAGGGTGAAATAGCATGATACGTGGAATATTAATTGGTATTTTATCACTAGCTGTCATAGGCTCCGGATATTGGGGATATAAAGAACATCAAGAAAAGAACGCGGTGCTTATACAAGCAGAGAATAATTATCAACGGGCCTTTCATGATTTATCATACCGAGTAGACCAATTACATGATCGGATCGGTGCAACACTTGCTATGAATTCAAAGAAATCATTATCACCTGCATTAGTAGACGTTTGGAGAATTACATCTGAAGCACAATCTGATGTAGGTCAATTACCTTTAGCTTTACTTCCATTTAATAAAACAGAAGAATTTTTAGCAGGAATAAGTGATTTTAGTTATCGAACTGCAGTACGAGACTTGGAAAAGGAACCACTTTCAGATGACGAATACAAAACATTAGAACAGATGTATACAAAGTCTGAAGAAATTCAAAACGAACTAAGAAATGTACAGCATTTAGCAATTGAAAATAATTTGCGATGGATGGATGTTGAATTAGCACTTGCTTCTGGCCAAAAACAAGCTGATAATACAATTATTGATGGATTTAAAACAGTTGAAGAAAATGTAGAAGGATATTCTGAAGCTGATTTTGGCACCAGTTTTATGTCGAATGAAAAAGAAATAAACAAGGGATTTAAAGAACTAGAAGGTAAAGAAATTAATGAAGCTGAAGCAAAAAAAATTGCAAAAACATTTGTTTCTAACGGTGTTTCAGATGTAAAGGTAGCTAAAAATGGAGAAGGTTCGAAATTTGAATTTTATAGTGTCTCCATGCACGATAAAAAAAATAACGTAGATGTGAATATGGATTTAACACAAAAAGGCGGACATCCGATATTTTTAGTGCAAAATCGTGAGGTTAAAAAACAATCGATTAGTTTAAATGAAGCTTCAAACAGTGCTAGAAAATTTTTAGAAAAGCACGGGTTTAAGGATCTTGATCTCTTTGAAAGTGATCAATATGATAATATCGGCGTTTTTTCATTTGTTTCAATTAACGAAGGTGTGAGAATTTACCCTGATGCAATTAAGATGAAGGTTGCTTTAGATGATGGAAAAGTTATTGGTTTTTCTGCAAGAGATTATTTAGCAGCTCATAAAAAAAGAGAAATTGAGAAGCCTAAAATTTCAAAAGAGGCGGCTGCAAAAATGTTGAACCCAAGCTTGGCGGTTCAAGAGGACAGATTAGCTATAATCGTTGATGAATTTGGTGAAGAAGTCCTGTGTTTTGAATTTTTAGGTACAATTAACAAAGATACTTATCGTATTTTTATAAATGCTGAAAACGGAAATGAAGAAAAAATAGAAAAGTTGAAGAACCCAGAACCAATTTTTCAAGAAGTATAAATTAGAATGAAAAGAAGAGGAAATCCCTAATGATTTTTTTCGGGGATATCCTCTTTTGTTTTTAAAAAGTTGTTTAGAATGCACCCTTGCACATCGCTATGGTACATGCTTTAATAAGATAGAGAGTATGAAAAGAGAGTGATTTTGTGCTAAGTATTGGTGATGTCATTTTTTTAGAAACGAAAACGGATAATGTTGAAAGATTTAAATGCAAGCTTGTAGAAAGAAAAGGAAATCAGCTTTATATAGATTATCCAACAAATGCAAGTACAGGACGAACAGCCTATCTGATGATTGGTACTGAACTTTCAGTATCGTTTGTAAATAAAGATCAACAAGCTTTTCGTTTTCAGACGGTTGTTACAGGTCGTGTGAAGGATAGGATTCCAATGATATCATTGGCATATCCAGGTGAAGATGACGTAATCCGTATACAAAGAAGAGAATTTGTTAGGATTGATGTTACGCTAGATGTTGCAGTTCATCCAGTCAATAATGAATTTCAGCCTTTTGTAGCTGTAACCACTGATATTAGTGCAGGAGGTGCAGCAATAATCCTCCCTAAATCCACAAAATTAAAGCAGGATCAAGAACTGATAGTTTGGTTTTCATTACCATTTCAGAATGAAAAGATTGAATACATAAAAATAAAAGCAAAAATTGTTCGATTTCTTCCTATGGAGAATGAATCATTTCAAAAAGCTCCATTGCAATTTTTGGAAATCGATGAAGCTACTCGTCAAACATTATTACGTTACTGTTTTAACCAACAAATTCAAATGCGTAGAAAAGGGCTTATTAAAGAATAAATTTCGGTTTTTTTATGCATACTACATACTATTGCGGGTCCAATTTCAGAAATCTACTGATCATTCACCGTTATAGTCAAATTTGTATAATATGCCGGAGTTGAAAACATGAAAAGATTTGAACGTATTTTAATCAAATTAATCGTTATTCAATTTATAGCCTTAGTATTTGCGCAATTTTTGATACAACAGCCTAGCATTCAACCATACTTTTCTCGTGTGGTTCAATATGAAGGAGTAAATAAAATAACCATTACTGAATGGCTCGAAACTTTTAGCGGGCAGAGATGACGCAGGTGTGTGATGTGGCCTGCTTCTTTGTTTGGATAAAAAGAGATGTAAAATACACAACCCAAATATTTTTCATAATAATAGCTCTACTACACCAAAACTACTAGACTAAAAAACTATTTGGAGGAATTATGAAACAAAAACTATCTATAGCAATTGACGGTCCAGCTGCAGCTGGAAAAAGCACGGTTGCGAAAATAATTGCTGAACATTATTCATACATTTATATTGATACTGGTGCCATGTATCGAGCATTGACATACAAAGCATTAGAAAATAACATCGATTTACATGATGAAGACAAAGTGGCAGATGTTCTATCAACAATAAATATTGAACTTCTTCCTACTGAAGAAGGCCAAAATGTAATGGTGAACGAAGAGAATGTAACAGAAATTATTCGTTCTAATGAAGTTACAAATAATGTATCCATTGTTGCTATGCACTCAAAGGTCAGGGAGGAAATGTTAAAAAGACAACGTCAATTAGCAAGAGAAGGTGGCGTTGTGATGGATGGCCGAGATATTGGTACACATGTTTTACCAAATGCAGAGCTGAAAATCTTTTTAAGAGCATCTGTTGAAGAGAGAGCAAAAAGACGTCACGAGGAAAATCAAAAAAAGGGCTTCTCATCTAATCTTGAACAATTAAAACAAGAAATTGCAAATCGTGATAAACTTGATTCAGAAAGAGAAGTTGCACCATTAAGAAAAGCAGATGATGCAATAGAAATTGACACGACAGCTTTGTCTATCCTCGATGTAGTTAATAAAATAGAAAATTATATAGAAGAAAGGCTTTGATATTGTGTCTTTATATCCATTTGCAAGATCTGTCGTAGCAGGTATATTAAAACCCACATATAGAATTAAAGTCGAGGGGAGAGAAAATTTCCCAAAAGAAGGCGGCGTACTTCTTTGCACGAATCATATTAGTAATTTTGATCCTCCGGTCGTAGGGGTTACAGCACCTAGAAAAGTTTTTTTTATGGCAAAAGCAGAGCTTTTTAAAGTGCCAATATTAAAGGATTTACTACATAATTTTGGTACATTCCCAGTGAATCGCGGCGGTAGTGATCGAGAAGCACTACGTACAGGCTTAAAAATTTTAAAAGAAGGAAATGTTTTAGGCTTTTTTCCTGAAGGAACAAGAAGTAAAAATGGAGAATTAGGTAAAGGGCAGGCAGGAGCGGGCTTCTTTGCACTCCGTTCAACTGCAGCTGTAGTTCCATGTGCCATTAAAGGACCATATAAACCTTTCAAAACTTTACGAGTTATTTACGGTAAACCTATTAATATGGATGAATACCGGGAGAAAAAAATAGCAGCTGATGAGATGTCAAATATCATAATGGATGAAATAGGTAAGCTTCTAAAAAAATAATAATCATGTTGAGTACTTCTTACTTGACAAAAAGTAGCATTTATTAGAAGTTTATTATTAAGAGGTTTTTTTTTCATTTTATTTTGAAGGTAGTAATAGCTTTATTTATAAAATGAAATTTTACATACATTTATTCTAAAGTTGCAAAGGTTTTGACCAAGGAGGTAATCGAGATGGTAGAAGAATTAAATAACGTACATGTTGAAACACCTGAGGTTGGAAATATTGTAAAAGGAATTGTAACAAAGGTAGAAGAAAAGCAGGTTATTGTAGAAATAGAAAACTGTAAGCACTCTGGTATCATTCCTATTAGTGAGCTTTCAAGTCTTCATGTTGAAAAGGCATCAGATGTGATAAGTGAAAATGACGAACTAGAATTAAAGGTTTTAAAAGTTGAAGATGAAGCATTAGTTCTTTCAAAAAGAGCTGTTGATGCGGAAAAAGCTTGGGACTCATTAGAACAAAAATTTAATACAAAAGAAGTCTTTGAAGCTGAAGTGAAGGATGTAGTGAAGGGCGGCCTTGTGGTTGATTTAGGTGTACGCGGCTTTATTCCTGCTTCTTTAGTTGAAGCACATTTCGTTGAGGACTTCTCAGATTATATGGGCAAAACTCTTTCATTAATCGTAGTTGAGTTAGATCGTGAGAAAAACAGAGTGATTTTATCTCATCGTGCAGTAATTGAAAAGGAACAAACTGAAAAAAAATCATTCATATTGGATTCTCTTAAAGTTGGTTCAACAATCGAGGGTACGGTTCAACGCCTAACAGACTTCGGTGCATTTGTTGATATTGGAGGAATTGACGGTTTAGTTCATATCTCTCAATTGTCACATACACATATCGAAAAACCTTCCGAGGTAGTCGAAGAAGGCCAAAAAGTAACTGTAAAAGTACTGTCAGTAGACCGTGATAATGAAAGAATTTCTCTTTCTATTAAAGAAACCCTTCCAGGACCTTGGTCTAATATTACTGATAAAGTAAAACCGGGAGACGTTCTTGAAGGTGAAGTCAGACGATTAGTTTCGTTTGGTGCATTTGTAGAAATTTTACCTGGTGTTGAAGGTCTTGTGCACATTTCACAAATATCGAATAAACATATTGGAACACCTCAGGAAGTTCTTGAGGAAAAACAAGTTGTGAAAGTGAAAGTTTTAGATGTAAATGAAGCAGATCAACGTATTTCGTTAAGTATCCGTGAATTAGAAGAATCTCCTAAAGCAACAGATGAGGATTTTCGTCAATACCAAGCTCAAGAAGAATCTACATCTGGATTCCAATTAGGTGAGATGATTGGAGATCAACTAAAAAAACTGAAGTAATGGTGATAAGGTGAGCAAAAGAGCACAAAGAAAATTAGAACATATCCAGCATACCTTGGCATTAGGTCAACAAAGATTAAATGGATTTGATGATATTACATTAATACACCAAAGCTTACCAAACCTATCAGTCGCAAAAATTGATTTATCTACAAAAGTTGGCGAACTTATTTTAAGTTCGCCTCTTTTAATAAATGCGATGACAGGCGGCGGTGGCATTGATACGATGAAAATCAATGAAGCACTAGCTAGAGCTGCTCATGAAACAAATATAGCGATTGCTGTAGGTTCGCAAATGTCTGCTATTAAAGATAAAAGCGAGCAGCCGTCTTATAAAATCATGAGGAAGGTTAATAAGGACGGAATCATCTTCGGGAATTTAGGCAGTGAAGCAACCCCGGAACAAGCAAAAATTGCGATTGAGATGATTGAAGCGAATGCTTTACAAATTCATTTAAATGTTGTACAAGAACTAGTCATGCCAGAAGGTGATCGTGATTTCACAAATGTATTAAAAAGAATTGAAAAAATTGTTCAACATGTTGATGTACCTGTTATTGTTAAAGAAGTTGGTTTTGGTATGAACCGTGAAGTTGCAGCAAAACTTAGCGAAATTGGTGTTGCTGCTATTGATGTAGGTGGTTTTGGAGGTACTAATTTTTCAAAAATAGAAAATTTAAGAAGACAACGAATACTCCATAATTTTGATCATTGGGGAATTTCTACTGCAGTATCAATTGCAGAGGTAATCAGTATAAAAGGAAATATCTCTGTCATCGGCTCTGGGGGGATTCAAAATGCGCTTGATCTTGCTAAGTCAATTGCATTAGGTGCATCAGCGGCAGGTGTTGCAGGTTTTTTACTGAAGTTATACATAGAAAAGGGTTATGATGCATTAGTGCATGAAATCATAAACATCCTAGAGGACTTAACCTATATTATGACAGCGCTCGGAGCAAAAACTGTTGACGAACTACAGCGTGTACCATTAATCATATTTGGGAATACCCATCATTGGTTAAATGAAAGAGGTATTGATACAAAGAGATATAGCGTTAGAGAATAAGAAAAAATGGCTATTTGGTTCCATAACCAATCTTAGCCATTTTTTTGTTTTATTTATTTCGTTCTCTTGCTGAATCAGGTCCCTCTAATGTTGTTGCTCCAGGGTAATTAAGTGATTGATCTCGGTCTGATTCTACTCGTTCGCTCTTCCTAAGTTTTTTTTCTTGTCGATCTTTTCCCATTATGAACCCTCCAAATTGTTTCAATATCTTTTTAAACATGCCCTAATATTCCTTGAAAAATGTGCACGATATAAAGCGCTGCACTTTTGTTCTTAAAACTATTTTTTGTTATTTTCCCTATATTCATAAGTGCTATTTTTTGTTAATTTACGATTAAATGTAATGGGAATCAGGCATAATGGGAATAGTAGGAGGGTTGGCTGTGGAAGGAATTTTTTTTTATTGGTTTATGTGGTTAGCCTGGATTGTTTCAACTTTTTTGATGAAAAAAGGAAAAATGAGACTGATGATGTCATTTTTTATTTTATTTACTATTGTCATCAGTAAATTTTATATGGAAATAGGCCAATTTAATATAAGGGTTTCCTTATTGTTGTTTTTATGTATGGGCTATTATCTTGTTGTGAAACAAAAAGGACGTAAAACATTTATATTTTATATGTCTTCATTCACTTTAACATTTGCCTATTCTGGAATTTTACTTTTTCGAATTTATGATCCAGTTTGGTTTGTATTTGATTATCGATTAATTATAAGTATCATCATTAGTCTGTTAGCTATTTATTTAGTAAAACAAACAATCCAAAAGTACGCTCTTTATATCATTTCTGTATGCCAAGGGGAATTTATCTACTGCTTCATTATGGGTGAATTTCATAATGGTTTAATTATTGGTACTTCAGCCTTTTTGGATATAGTGGTCATTGGTTGCTCGATTATCTATCTTTGGTCAATCACACAGCATATTATTTTACTAATTGAACAATCAATACAAAAACCTGCAAAAGGAGAAGCAAGGCTAAAATGAATGAATATACAATGCCGGTGCTTTTTGGAGTAATAGTAGGAATACTCACAAGGCTCCATATGCTTAGAACAGATTACAGGCAATATCCAACATACTTACATGGGAAGATCATCCATGTTGCACTTGGTGTTATTGCTGCTGGGTTAGGTACAGTTGCTGTCCCATCAATTATGGAAGAGGATTTTACAGCGATTACTTTTCTAACATTGGCAGCATCGCAATTTCGTGATGTTCGAAACATGGAACGAAATACACTTACTGTTTTAGATGGTTTTGAACTTGTTCCGCGTGGTAGTACATACATTGAAGGCATTGCTATTGCCTTTGAAAGTAGGAATTATCTTGTTATTTTCACTTCATTATTAACTACATTTGCTTATTTGGTTGTTAATTTTTATGCTGCAATTATTGTCGGAGCCATTTGCTTTTTTATTTCTAGAAAATTAATGGCAGGAAGTCGAATTAAAGATCTTGTTACAATCGAATATGTAGAACCACATTTTGAAGGTGCCGGTTTGTATGTTGGAAATATATATATTATGAATATTGGGATACCTGATAAACAGGAGGCTGTCTTAAAATATGGGATGGGGTTTGTGTTAACGCCTAAAAACTTTAATTCATCAACAACGATTGCAAATCTAGGTCAAAGGCAAGCAATCCTTCATGATGTTTCAACTGCACTTGGAGTTGTTAGAGATTCAGGAGAGCCATCATTGGTTCCTTTAGCGAAAAGAGATTTAAATGATGGACGCCTAGGTGTCTTTGTTCTTCCGCAAGATCGTAATGTTGAAAAGGCAATGCGTGTGATCGGAGAGGTTCCAACACTAGAAAATGCAATAAGGATGCCATCTGAAGCAAAGGCTAACCGTCGAGGGGGTATATGATGAGTACAGAACTTGAAAAATATATACTTGCCATTATAACAACAGATGAATCAAGAGCAGCAGGCGGTACAGCGATCTTTATTTGTAAGACCAAAGAGGAAATGCATGTCTATGCAAAAAACCTTGAAGCCATATTAGATGGTATTGCTCATGGAATTGGTGATGATTTATATGTTGTCGTCAAACACTAAGTTGAGTATTCATGAAATGTTTGCTACTATATATAAGTTAAGCCCTTCTTAGCTAAATAGGAGGGTTTCTTTTGTAGATATACAATAGCTAATACCAGAAAAAATAATGAAATAAATTAGCAGTAACCCTCCATCTCTAAGTCTGAATAGGACATAGAGTTAATAGTGGTGAGATTACTGCGCGTAAATGTCCGATAAAGGACAGGACCCACAAATGTGCGGTTCTAAGCGTGATAAGTCTTGCAAAACATCAGTGAGGAATCAAGAACTCCCTTCTGATGAGAGTCTCGCTTTATATACATATCTATTTGTTTTCAAGGTATTTGCAAAAATAAAGGAAGGTGTTTTTTTATGGCAAAACCAATTGTAGCAATTGTTGGACGTCCAAATGTAGGAAAATCTACTATTTTTAACCGAATCGTTGGGGAACGTGTCTCGATAGTAGAGGATATTCCCGGTGTAACAAGAGATCGTATTTATAGCTCAGGTGAGTGGCTAAATTATCAATTTAATATTATTGATACAGGTGGAATCGATATTGGTGATGAACCATTTTTAGCGCAAATTCGCCAACAAGCAGAAATCGCAATTGAAGAAGCAGATGTTATCATTTTTTTAACAAATGGTCGTGAAGGTGTGACAGCTGCTGATGAAGAAGTGGCCAAAATTCTTTATCGTTCAAATAAACCGATTGTGCTTGCAGTCAATAAAGTGGACAATCCTGAAATGCGAGCAAATATTTACGATTTTTATTCACTAGGGTTTGGTGAACCATATCCAATTTCAGGATCACATGGATTAGGGCTTGGTGACTTATTAGATGAAGTTGCAAAACACTTCAAAAATATTGGTACAGATGATTATGATGATTCAACGATAAAATTTTCTTTGATTGGCAGACCAAATGTTGGGAAATCTTCTCTGGTTAATGCGATTTTAGGTGAAGATCGTGTCATTGTAAGTGATATTGCAGGAACAACTCGTGATGCTATTGATACAGTTTATAAATATGAAGGACAAGAATTTGTTATCATCGATACAGCTGGGATGAGGAAAAAAGGTAAAGTGTATGAAACGACTGAAAAATATAGTGTTCTTCGGGCTCTAAAGGCAATCGACCGATCAGACGTTATATTAGTTGTGATTGATGGGGAAGAGGGAATTATCGAACAAGATAAGCATATTGCAGGATATGCTCATGAAGCTGGCAAAGCTGTTATTATTGTTGTGAATAAATGGGATGCTGTTGAAAAAGATGAGCGTACAATGAAAAAGTTCGAAGAAAACATTCGTGATCATTTTAAATTTTTAGATTACGCACCTATTGTATACTTATCAGCAAAGACAAAAAAACGAATTCATACGCTGATGCCTAACATTATTCGAGCGAGCGAAAATCACTCAAGAAGAGTTCAAACAAATGTATTAAATGATGTTGTGATGGATGCTGTTGCAATGAATCCAACACCAACACATAAAGGAAAACGTTTAAAAATATTTTATACGGCCCAAGTTGCTGTTAATCCTCCAACATTTGTTGTATTTGTAAATGATCCGGAACTCATGCATTTTTCTTATGAACGATTCTTAGAAAACCGAATTAGAGCAGCATTTGAATTTGAAGGTACTCCTATTAAAATATTTGCTAGAGAAAGAAAATAAAAAGGGTGTGATATGGTGGAACAGATTACAGTGTTAGGAGCCGGCAGTTGGGGTACGGCATTAGCGATTGTACTTGCAGATAACGGACATAATGTGAAATTATGGGGCCATCGTCCACAATTAATTAACGAAATAAATGAAACACGAAAAAATGAAAAATACCTTCCTGGTGTTGTGTTACCGGAGAAAATTGAAGGTTTTTCAGATCTAAAGCAAAGCTTAGCGGGTGCCCGGACTGTTGTATTGGCAGTACCAACGAAAGCAATTAGAGGTGTTTTAAGCGATATTTCAAAGGTCATTAATGATGCAATCATAATTGTTCATGTGAGCAAAGGGATTGAGCCTGATTCATTGCTTCGTATATCAGAAATTATTGAAGAAGAAATGCCTAGTCAATTATTAAAAGACGTCGTAGTCTTATCTGGACCAAGCCACGCCGAAGAGGTGAGTCAAAGACATATTACAACTGTCACATCTTCTTCAAAAAATATGGCTGCTGCTGAATATATACAAGATTTGTTTATTAATCAACACTTCCGTGTATATACAAACCCTGATATTATCGGAGTTGAAATAGGGGGAGCTTTAAAAAACATTATTGCATTAGCAGCAGGTATAACAGACGGTCTTGGGTATGGAGATAATGCCAAAGCTGCCCTTATTACTCGAGGACTTGCTGAAATTGCACGATTAGGAAGTAAAATGGGTGGAAATCCATTAACGTTTTCAGGACTAACAGGTATAGGTGACCTAATTGTGACATGTACAAGTGTACATTCTCGTAACTGGAGAGCAGGAAACTTACTTGGAAAAGGCCAAAAATTAGAAGAAGTGTTAGAAAACATGGGAATGGTTGTTGAAGGTGTTCGAACAACAAAGGCGGCATATCAATTAGCTCGTAAATATAATGTGAAAATGCCAATTACAGAGGCGTTATATGATGTGTTATTTAATGAGAAGGAACCAAAGATTGCTGTTGATTCTTTAATGGCTCGTGTAAAAACACATGAAATGGAAGATTTAGTGAATATAATGGAGAATCGTTAAGGCGAATGGTTGCAATCCCTACATACCATGCATACAATAACAAGAATTACAAATAGGGAACAATATCCTATAAGCTATAAATACTGCTTGCAAAATGCAATGGATACAAATGCTTTTCCCACCCTTTTTCCTTAGGTTGCCCGAACAATATACTTATCTTGTAAAGTTTACACGGCATATCTAGGCATTAGAGGATACAAAACTATTTTTATCCGCATAATATGCAACGTAGTCAAATAAGAGTTGTTCTTCTTGTTGGGTACAATTTAGTCGCTCACTTGGCTGAAGTAAAGTTCGTCCCCTCTTTACTTCAGTTTTTTTATTGCTTGAGTAATCATAATTCTTAATCTGCCTAGACATGTTATCTAGCTGAAAACGCTTTTGGACAAGCTTTATAAAGTATATTATAATCAACCATGGAGTCATCAAATCATCAATTAAGTAAGATTTATAGCGTGCAATTTTTTACATAGCAGCAAAACAATTTGTTTTTTTTAGCATTTTTATATGTGGTCTCCCGCGCTACGTCCTCAAGGTCTAGCCACTTTCATAATTCTTGGCAAAGAACGTCTAATATTCAGACTGTCTATGTCCTTCTTTTTACGAATCAAGGCAATTGTGCTTATTGAGTAGGAGGTGTCAAAATGAGTGCAGCCCTTATGAAAATGTGGATCTCATTTGCATCAATGGGGTTTATGTTTGTAGCTATTTTGTTTATCTATTTAAGCCGTTTTAAATTGAAGGGAATACTTAAAGTCATTATGACAATATTAGCTTATATTTTTATGATTCTAGCAGGACTAATCATTTTGTTCGTCGTTTTTAGCGGACCTGTTTCAGAATAATACGATGTAAAAGGAAGTTAATGCAGATGATGAAATTTTTAAAAATTATGGCTGTAGTCTATGGGTGTATCCTGTTATCTGGATGTCTATATCCGGAAGAAAAACTACAAAAAAATACAATTCCATATTCTGACCAAATTGCTGCTGTACAAAATTCTATCGATCAGTTTCAAGCAGAATCAGGTGGTTTACTTCCTATAAAAACACGGGATATGACAACACCTATATATCAAAAATATCCTATTGATTTTTCTGCTTTAGCACCTAAATATATGGCTGAACCGCCTGGTACTGCATATGAAAGCGGCGGAATTTATTCATATGTTTTAGTAGATGTTGAAAAAAAACCAACCGTTAAGTTGATTGACTTACGAATGGCTGAAAAAATCCATGAATTAACAATAAAATTAGATGTCTACCGCCAAGCAAATGGTTATCCTCCTTTTAAAGACCTAATTACAAATGAAATATATACATTAAATTATGATAAGCTAGGTTACGAGGAACCGCCAACAGTTGAGAGTCCTTTTTCAGGTGAACACTTACCATTAGTTATTGATAAGAACGCTGACATTTATGTTGACTATCGAATCGATTTATATAAGGCTTTAGAGAAAAAAGATCATACGTATAAACAAGGGGATGATATAAGAAATCTATTAGTCGAGGATTCTCACTTTGTTCCTGCATATTCATTACCTTATACAATTGATGAAAATGGAGAACCGATTTTTATGATTTCTGAAAACTAAGTATCTTTCTGTTCTTCGTTTTTTTGTCTATTTATCTAGCTTTAACACATAGTCCGCTAAGGATATTCCGGCAAATGAACTTCTGTGCTTCATATAAACAATGTGTGGCTGCTAAGGTGCTTGAGCTTTTTTCTAGATAAAAATCTCATAAATAAGTCATGAACCCTTCTTTAGAGAATAAACTCAAAGAGAAGGGTTTTTCTTTTTCGTTTTTTTAAGGAGTATGAATCATTATGATGACATGTGAAAAAAATTTAGCAATGAAGTCATAAATAAATAGGACAATGTCATACATATATAGTGTCCTATAAGAAGACGGATAAGCTTTATCCCAATATTGTATGATCGGGAGGGGATCCACTTGGAAAAAGTAGATATTTTCAAGGATATCGCTGAACGAACTGGTGGCGATATATATTTAGGAGTAGTTGGTGCAGTTAGAACAGGTAAATCTACTTTTATTAAAAAGTTCATGGAATTAGTTGTTCTACCTAACATTGAAAACGAATCTGACAAAGCTAGAGCTCAAGATGAATTACCACAAAGTGCAGCTGGTAAAACGATTATGACAACTGAGCCGAAATTTGTCCCAAATCAAGCAGTATCCATTCACGTGGATGAGGGACTTGATGTTAATATTAGATTAGTAGACTGTGTAGGTTACACTGTACCTGGCGCTAAAGGTTATGAGGATGAAAATGGTCCTCGTATGATTAATACTCCTTGGTATGAAGAGCCAATACCATTTCATGAAGCAGCTGAAATTGGCACACGTAAAGTTATACAAGAGCATTCTACACTTGGGTGTGTCATAACAACAGATGGTTCAATAGGTGATATTCCACGTAAAGATTACGTTGAAGCAGAAGAACGAGTGATTGAAGAATTAAAAGAAGTTGGAAAGCCATTTATTATCATCATTAATACGGTTCGTCCTTATCATCCGGAAACAGAGACCCTTCGTCAGCAATTAAATGAAAAATATGACATTCCGGTTCTTGCGATGAGTGTTGAAAGCATGCGGGAAGCAGACGTTTTAAATGTCCTAAGAGAATCGTTATATGAATTCCCAGTACTAGAGGTTAATGTTAATCTTCCTAGCTGGGTAATGGTTTTAAGAGAAAATCACTGGTTACGAGAAAGTTATCAAGAGGCAGTGAAAGATACTGTTAAGGATATTAAAAGACTACGGGACGTTGATCGTGTAGTCGGTCAATTTAGTGAATATGATTTTATTAACAGAGCGAGCCTGGCTGGAATTGAAATGGGTCAAGGTATTGCAGAGATCGATTTATATGCACCTGATGATTTATATGACCAAATTCTTAAAGAAGTTGTAGGTGTAGAAATTCGCGGAAAAGATCATCTGCTTCAACTCATGCAAGACTTTGCTTATGCAAAAGCAGAGTATGATCAAGTAGCTGACGGCTTAAGAATGGTTAAGCAAACAGGATATGGAATTGCCGCGCCTGCATTATCAGATATGAGTCTCGATGAGCCAGAAATTATACGTCAAGGGTCAAGATTTGGTGTCCGTCTTAAGGCTGTTGCCCCTTCTATTCATATGATCAAGGTCGATGTTGAATCTGAATTTGCCCCAATTATTGGAACTGAGAAGCAATCAGAGGAATTAGTTCGCTATTTAATGCAAGATTTCGAGGATAATCCATTATCAATCTGGAATTCTGATATTTTCGGGCGAAGCTTAAGTTCAATCGTACGTGAAGGTATTCAAGCAAAGCTATCATTAATGCCTGAAAATGCTCGTTACAAACTTAAAGAGACATTGGAAAGAATTATAAATGAAGGCTCTGGTGGATTAATAGCAATCATTTTATAAAAAAGTTGACCTCTAAAAAGAGGTCTTTTTTTTGTATGTACAGAATGATATAACTAGAATAGTAAATGATTACGAAGAAATTCACTAGTAATTGACCAGTTTTTTAAGATTATTTGTACTAAATCCTTGATACTATTGGTTTTTTATTAGGATTAAACTTGATTCAGTTGATTTATTATGTTAATCTTTTTAAAGAAATTATTTTCTCTAATGGTCGATTCTTCCTTAGTAGCCAATATTAACGATGAAAATCATTGAATTTTGTAGAAAAATCATATAAGATAAGCGTGTTGATCGTATTTTATGATCTACCATGTATATAAATTAATGAAACTGTGAAGAAATGAAGACAAATATTATTTCCATTCTATTGGGAGGAGGTGAAAGGCATGAATAAAACAGAACTTATCAATGCAGTAGCAGAAGCTAGTGAATTATCTAAAAAAGACGCAACTAAAGCAGTTGATGCTGTTTTCGATACAATTTTAGATGCACTTAAAGATGGTGACAAAGTTCAACTTATCGGTTTTGGTAACTTTGAAGTACGTGAACGTGCGGCTCGTAAAGGTCGTAACCCACAAACTGGTGAAGAGATCGAAATCGCTGCAAGCAAGGTGCCTGCTTTCAAACCAGGTAAAGCACTTAAAGATGCTGTAGCAGGGAAATAAGTTAACTTTCCATGTAATACCTATTACATAATACCATTCTTCACAGAAGCCCCTTTCTAAGGGGCTTTTCATTGTTTATGCTCTCCTTATAGCCCTTTCTAACTTTTGCTATTTTCATCATACATATGCTAGAATCTTTTTTAAATGTTATCAATAAGGAGGACAGAAATGGGAGAAGTAAACAAAGAAAAAATTGAACAAGCAGTAAGACTTATATTAGAAGCAATTGGTGAAGATCCGACACGTGAAGGATTACTTGATACACCAAAAAGAGTTGCAAAGATGTACGGTGAAGTATTCAGCGGTTTAAAGGAAGACCCATCAGAACATTTTAAAACAATTTTTGGTGAAGATCATGAAGAGTTAGTATTAGTAAAAGATATTCCATTTTATTCTATGTGTGAGCACCATTTAGTTCCCTTTTATGGAAAAGCACACGTAGCTTATATACCAAAAGGCGGAAAAGTGACTGGTTTAAGTAAGCTTGCCCGAGCAGTTGAAGCGGTTGCAAAAAGACCTCAATTACAAGAACGAATAACATCTACTATAGCTGATAGTATTAATGATTCGCTTGATCCGCATGGTGTTATGGTTGTTGTTGAAGCTGAACACATGTGTATGACGATGAGAGGTGTTAAAAAGCCTGGTTCACAGACGATTACATCTGCAGTAAGAGGTATTTTTCGAAAAGATAATGCGGCAAGATCAGAGGTTTTATCATTAATTAACAAATAATATAAAATGTATCTTTTATTAATGAATATAATGATATGTTTAACAATTATTCAATGGTATGATAGTGTTAGTACATATTAGACTTAATATTAGATAAACAGGTGGTGCTAGGATGAATCCAAAAAATGACTTCGTTGTTATTAAAGCAATTGAAGATGGCGTAAATGTGATTGGACTTACAAGAGGGTCTGACACTAGATTTCACCATTCTGAAAAATTAGATAAAGGTGAAGTAATGATCGCACAGTTTACTGAGCATACATCAGCAATAAAAATTCGCGGAAAAGCGCAAATTCAAACCGTCATTGGAGAAATGGAAAGTGATTCACGTAAATAAGCAGGGATACCTGCTTTTATTTGCGTTTAGAAACACTACAAATGCAAGGTAACATCAATATCAGTGTAAATAAAGAAAAACACTGATGGTAGTATCTCTTCATTAATAGTATAATCTGCTAATAGTAGAGTAAATAGAAACATATAGGATTCAATGTGTTATAATGGATTAAATTATTTTATTGATTAGTGACCAAACAATATTCCCCCCATACATGAAATGGTTCAGGGGATACAATTTTATTACTTATACATAATAATTGTGGAGTATTTGAATGACATGAATCCAAAAATGGTGATTTATGATCCTATAACCACATAATATACATATCGATTGTAATTGACACTTTCCTAATAGTATGGAGTCAGCTAGGGGTTTCAATCAATAGAGAGAAAATGTTAAATTGGGGACAAGGGTGATTTATTTGCAGGACATCTATGGAAAGTTAGCGGAAATGAAGATCTCGTTAAAGGAGAAACTGACACATCCATTTTTGGAAAAGTATTTACCTTCTCCAAATATAGATGAAGATAAGCTATTGCTCTTTTATGCGATTTTTGATGAGATAGATCTTTCAGAGGAGTTAAAGAAACAGTATATTATGACAGCTATGCTTGTTCAAATTGCCCTTGATACTCATGACGATGTGACAACAAAACATGATATTTCTTCTACTGAATTCGTGCAAAGACAATTAACAGCTCTAGCTGGTGATTATTTCAGTGGATTGTATTATTTAATGCTTTCTGAAATGAAGGATATAAACATGGTACGAACGCTAGCAGTGGGGATTAAGGAGATTAATGAACATAAACTTAGACTCTATCATGATGTAAATGTTTCTACGGAGTCCATTTTGGATAGCCTTCTTATAGTTGAATCTGCTTTATTTCAACACGTAACCAATCATTTTCAACTCAATAAATTGAATTTACTTTCAACAAAATTTATTACGTATAAAAGATTATCTCATGAAAAATTACGATGTTTTAGTGGTAAAAGCTATCAAGACACATCAACGTTTAATAGCCAAGTCTCGACGAACGAATTGAAAAGAGCATGTAGTATGTTTTTTGATGAGGCTTCATCACTAATAGAAGCTGGTGTTTTTAAGAATCCAACAATAAAAAATCTACTGCAAAAACGTTTAAAATATATCCGTTTTCATGAAACATTACATGATAAAAAGACAGTGGAAGAAGGTTTGTGAAATGGATCAATCTAAAGAAGAAAAAGTCCACGGTGTATTTGAAAAAATATATAAAAACTATGATCAAATGAATTCCATTATTAGCTTTCAACGCCACAAGGCATGGAGAAAAGAAACAATGAAAAGGATGGATGTTAAATTAGGCCATAAAGCTTTAGATGTTTGTTGTGGTACTGCTGATTGGAGTATTGCTCTTGCAAAAGAAGTGGGGACTAATGGACATGTAATCGGACTTGATTTCAGTAAAAACATGCTAGAAATTGGCAAGCAAAAGGTAGAGGAATTAGGCTTATTAAATGTAAAACTAATACATGGTAACGCTATGAAGCTACCATTTGAAGATCATACATTTGATGTGGTAACAATCGGTTTCGGATTAAGGAATGTTCCAGATTATATGCAAGTATTAAAAGAAATGAATCGAGTTTTGAAGCCTGGTGGAAAAGCAGTGTGTTTAGAAACATCACAACCTACTGCGCCTGTGTTCAAACAGGGGTACTATTTCTATTTCCGTTATGTCATGCCTTTATTCGGCAAACTTTTCGCGAAAAGCTATAATGAATATTCTTGGTTACAAGAGTCTGCCCGAGATTTCCCAGGAATGGCAGAACTAGCAAGAATGTTTAAGCAGGCAGGTTTTGAACATGTGCAAGTCAAACCATTTACAGGCGGGGTCGCAGCCATGCATTTAGGTGTAAAACCAACGATTGTTTCATAATCGAGTTTGGTTATACCTCTTTGTGGTGTAAAGACAGCAAACGAATAGGATAGGCACCTAGTTTAAAACATGTGCTTCTTGAAATAATAAAGTTTATCAAGTATTTATTGACAATAAGATGTATTAAGGTGAATAGGATGAAATTAAAATCAATGTATTCTTTTCTGAATACTGACCTCACAATAATTGAACAAGAGTTAGAAAAGACAGCACATTCTGAGTATCCCTTATTAAGAGAAGCTAACTTAGAGCTTCTTCAAGCGGGTGGCAAACGGATTAGGCCTGTTTTTGTATTGCTGTCATCTATGTTCGGTGATTATGATATAAATACCGTCAAATATGTGGCAGTTACACTAGAGACCATACACATGGCGACACTTGTTCATGATGATGTCGTTGATGATGCAAAATTGCGAAGAGGAAAGCCGACAGTTAGAGAAAAGTGGGATAATCGTATTGCGATGTATACAGGTGACTACTTATTAGCACGCTCGTTAGAGGTAATGACTAATATTGAAAATCCTTTGGCACATAAAATCCTTTCAAAAGCAATTGTAGAAGTTTGTTTAGGAGAAATTGAACAAATAAAAGATAAATATCGATTTGAGCAATCTTTGCGTACATACTTAAAACGAATTAAACGGAAAACAGCTATATTAATTGCCGTAAGTTGTCAATTAGGAGCGATTTCAGCTGGTGCTCCAGAAGAAATACATAAAAAACTCTACAGATTTGGTTATTACGTTGGTATGTCATTTCAAATAACCGATGATATACTAGATTTTACCTCAACTGAAAAGGAACTTGGAAAGCCTGTTGGGAGCGACCTTCTTCAAGGAAATATTACGCTTCCTGTTTTGTTTGCATTAGAAGATCCATCCTTAAAGAATGAGATTGAAAAGATAACAAATGAGACGAAACCAAGTGAGATACAACCAATATTAAATAAAATTTTGCAATCAGATGTGATTGAAAGATCAGCAAAAATTAGTGATCAGTATCTGCAAAAAGCATTTGAAATTGTCGAAAGCTTACCAAAAAATCGTGCAAGGTCTACATTGGCTAGTATTGCTAAATATATTGGAAAAAGAAAATTTTAATTAAGAATTTTCTTTTTTTTTCGCCATTCTATCATTGCATATCAATACAATCACATGTTATTATTTTCTTGGGGTATGAAAGCCTATACATAAATAACTTATGGGGTGGAGAAATATTATGGAAAAAACATTTTTAATGGTTAAACCTGATGGAGTACAACGTCAATTAATCGGGGAAATTGTTAGCAGATTTGAAAGAAAGGGCTTACAATTAGTTGGCGCAAAACTAATGACAATTTCAGAAGATCTTGCCCAGCAGCACTATGGGGAACATAAAGGTAAGCCTTTCTATGGTGAGTTAGTAGAATTTATTACTTCAGGACCTGTTTTTGCAATGGTTTGGCAAGGTGAAAATGTTGTGGAACTAACCCGTAAAATGATGGGTAAAACAAATCCGAAAGATGCTGATCCAGGCACGATCCGCGGTGATTACTGCATGAATGTTGGGCAAAATATTATTCATGGATCTGATTCACCTGAAAGTGCTGATCGTGAAATTGCATTATTTTTTAATGAGTCCGAGCTTGTTGGATATGATAAATCAATCAATACGTGGATCTACTAAGCTAGCATTTTGCTAGCTTTTTATTTTTTAAGAAGCATTTTCTTTAAAAATTGCGCCAATTCTCACAAATTTAAGATATACTATTAATTATCGTAAGGATATGTAATAGGAGAGTATACAATGGAAGATCAAGATTATGAGTTATTTATTAAAAAAATTAAACTAAAAACAGGAATTGATTTATCACTTTATAAAGAAGCACAAATGAAGAGAAGATTAATTTCTTTATATGAGAAACGTGGCTTTTTAAATTTTAATGATTTTTACAATGGTATAAGTAAACAAAATGAATTATATTACGAGTTTTTAGACCGAATGACCATAAATGTTTCGGAATTTTATCGAAATATTAAAAGATGGCAGGTGCTTGAAGAAAAGATTCTACCAAAACTTCTCGAAAAGAATTCACAGTTAAAAATATGGAGTGCAGCATGTTCGACAGGGGAAGAACCTTATACGCTTGCGATGATTCTTTCAAAGTTTGTTCCGTTTTCAAGAGTGAAAATATTAGCGACAGATATTGATGAAAATGTCTTGGCGAGAGCCAAGCTCGGGATTTATCCAGAAAGATCATTAAATGAAGTCCCGCTTGAAATGAAAAACAAATATTTTAAAAAAGAAGGATCAAATTATCAAATTAGCGATCAAATCATCAAGTCTGTGCAATTTAAAAAGCAAAATCTATTAGCCGACCCATTCGAGTCACAGTTTGATTTAATTGTTTGCCGCAATGTATTAATTTACTTTACGGAAGATGCAAAAGAAATATTGTATAAAAAGTTTAGTGATGCCATAAATAATAAAGGAATCTTTTTTGTAGGAAGTACAGAACAAATTTTTAATGCAGACAGGTTTCAATTAAATTCTATTGAAACGTTTTTTTATCAAAAGAGTTAAAAAATTGCTATTTTTTTTTTTGTAGATATGATATATTTTTACTTAAAAGCGTTAGCGCGTTGAAGGGAGACAGAAAAATGAGATATTTAACAGCTGGAGAATCTCACGGTCCTCAACTTACTGCAATTGTCGAAGGTGTACCGTCTGGATTAAATTTAAGAGCAGAAGATATAAATAAAGATTTAGCAAGAAGACAAAAGGGCTATGGTCGCGGTCGAAGAATGCAAATTGAAAAAGATCAAGTTCAAATTTTAGGTGGAGTTCGACACGGTAAAGCTTTGGGTGCGCCAATTTCATTAGTTGTAGAAAACAGAGACTGGAAGCACTGGACAAAGATCATGGGTGCAGAACCACTTTCACAAGATGAAGAGCAAGAAGTAAAACGTCAAATTACACGTCCACGTCCAGGACATGCTGATTTAGTAGGTGCAATGAAATATGGGCATCGTGACATGAGAAACGTATTGGAACGCTCATCTGCCCGTGAAACAACGGTACGTGTTGCAGTTGGAGCTTTAGCAAAACAAATTTTATCTGAATTAAATATTAAAGTTGTAGGACATGTATTGGAAATTGGCGGCGTAAAAGCTGAGAATGCAGAATATCGTGATATTGACGATTTATTAGCGGTAACTGAAGAATCTCCTGTGAGATGTTATGATCGTCAAGCCGAGACGAAAATGATGGAGGCAATTGACAATGCTAAGGCTAACGGTGACTCTATTGGTGGAGTTGTAGAAGTAGTCGTAGAAGGACTTCCAGCTGGAATTGGCAGCTATGTACAATATGATCGTAAGTTAGATAGTAAGATAGCAGGAGCGATTGTTAGTATTAATGCCTTTAAAGGAGTGGAATTCGGGATTGGATTTGAAGCAGCTCGAAAATTTGGCAGTCAAGTTCATGACGAAATTATTTGGAATGAAAAAGCGGGCTATACGCGGAAAACAAACCGATTAGGCGGCTTTGAAGGCGGTATGACAACAGGTATGCCTATCGTTGTAAGAGGCGTGATGAAACCAATACCGACACTATATAAACCATTACAATCCGTCGATATTGATACGAAAGAACCATTTACGGCAAGTATTGAACGATCTGATAGCTGTGCAGTGCCTGCTGCAAGTGTTGTAGCTGAAGCTGTTGTCGCTTGGGAAATTGCGAATGCAATTGTTGAGCAGTTTGGTGTAGATCGTATGGATCTCATCAAGGAAAATATTGAAAAAATGCGCCAATATACGAGGGATTTTTAATGGAATCGATTTTGATCAATACGACTGAAGAGACATACCCGGTAATTGTTGGTCATGAAGCGATAAAAAAACTCCCAAATCTAATTAGAGGCATATCACCGTCGAAGATTCTAATTGTAACAGATACAAATGTAGACAGATTATATGGAGATTGTTTGATAGATCTCGTCGGCGGGGAATGGACGACATATAAGCATGTAATCAAAAGTGGCGAGGCTGCTAAATCATTTGAGATGTTTTATGAGATTCACACTTTTGCGTTACAAAATGAACTTGATCGAAAATCAGTTGTGATTGCCTTCGGAGGCGGGGTTGTCGGTGATCTAACAGGCTTTGTTGCAGCTACGTATATGCGGGGAATTCCATTTATTCAGGTACCGACTACATTATTAGCACATGATAGTGCTGTCGGTGGAAAAGTTGCGATCAACCACCCTGAAGGGAAAAATATGATCGGTGCTTTTTATCAGCCTAAGGCAGTTGTATATGACATTCAGTTTTTGAAAAGTTTGCCAAAAAGTGAACTAAGATCAGGTTTCGCTGAGGTCATTAAACATTCTCTTATAAGAAGTGAATCACTGTTTCAGTTCTTATTTAAGGAAGTTCGTCAATTAGAGGACATAACAATTGATAACTTGCAAAGAATGATACGTGAAGGTATCCAAATAAAAGCAGATGTTGTTTCAAAAGATGAAAAAGAATTAGGTCTTAGGGCAATCTTAAATTTTGGTCATACACTTGGTCATGCGATTGAAGCAGAGGCTGGATATGGGAAGCTCTCACACGGTGATAGTATTGCAATTGGCATGCTATTTGCTATATGGTTAAGTAATAAAACATTAGATATAAATCTCCCATATCATGAATTAAAAACATGGTTTAAGGAGATTGGTTTCCCGACTGAAGTTCCAAATGACCAGACAACAGAGCAATTAATAAATAAAATGAAAAAAGATAAAAAAACAAAATCAAATCAATTAACATTTATATTATTAAAAGACATCGGTGTAACAACATCTGCCATTTTTACAGGTGAAGAGTTATTTGCTCTACTTGATGAGTGGAGAACCGTCGAACGAGGTGAAAAGGTTGATTAGAGGAATTCGCGGAGCAACAACTGTTAAAGAAAATGAAGAATCTCTTATCATAAAGGCTACTGATGAGCTGTTACATGAAATGATTCGTCAAAATAACGTTAAACCAGAAACTGTTGCTCAAGTGATTATGACAGTTACACAGGACCTTACAGCTGCATTTCCTGCAAAAGCATTAAGAACAATTGATGGATGGACATTTGTCCCTGTTATGTGCATGCAGGAAATACCTGTCCCAAATAGTTTAGAAAAATGTATTAGAATACTGATGACGGTTGAAACAAATGAAAAGCAAGAGGATATTCAGCATGTTTATTTAGGTGATGCTATCAAGCTGAGACCCGACTTATTCGTTAAATAATTATTGAAGATTTCAGAATAATGGCATAACATGATTGACATGAGTTGGTAATTTGTATTAACATAAAAAAGAAGATTGATTAGTTAATAGATTAGATGAGTATAGGGTAGCAGAGAATGAGTTAGTTTAGCTGAGGTTTTATTTACAATGGCACAAGTCTACCCAAAAACCGAAGTGTTTTTGGGTTTTTATGTTCTTCTTTTTCATTTGAAGAATGTAGATCTTTTTTATAATACAACTGGGACATTTTTAACAAAAGATGTGTGAATGTATTGTAAGAAAAGGGTCGATGTGCAAAATAATCTTCAATTTCACCTCCTAAATCCTCATTCTCCAAAAATATTGGAGGAGTGAGTCACTTTGAATTTTTCTTCTTTTACAACCTTTTGTGAAGATAGCAAGCAATATCGTACAATCCCCATCGTGCAACGTTTTTTCGTTGACACATTTACACCTATTCAATTATTTCAGCTTTTTCAGGAAGAAGCTGTGTACTTATTAGAAAGTAAGGATTCTGAATCAAGCTGGTCACGGTATTCTTTTATTGGTATAAACCCATTTTTATTTATCGAAGAAAACAATGGCGAGTTTTCAATATTGAATGAACAAAGAAAAACGGTCTCTAAATCAAATTCCATTACAAAAATTTTCAGTAATCTCCAAAAACATTTAGCGATTAAACTTCCAAACCTTGAAATACCATTCGTTGGAGGTGCTGTTGGCTATATTGGTTATGACACTGTTTCGATCATTGAAAAAGTTGATAAGCATAAGGTAAATGACCTTAATCAACAAAATTGCATGTTTTTTGTGTGTGAAACCGTTATTGCGTTTGATCATCAAGAGAAACAACTATATTTTATCCACTATGAGCGTGTAAATGGTGAGGAAGATGAGGGACATCTTAAAGCTATTTATCAGCTTGCAGAAGCAAAGATGAATAAATATTTCAGCAAGCTAAAGCAAAAAGATCAACCTGACCACCTTCCATTACAAGTATCAGATCAATTTGATGTCAATTTTGATGAAATTAAATCCAATTATGAAAAGAACAAGTTCTTAGAAGATGTCGAAAAAGTAAAGGAATACATCCGGGCTGGTGATATATTCCAAGGAGTATTGTCACAGCGGTTTGAAATCCCAATAACAACAGACGGATTTTCATTATATCGGATTTTACGAAATGTTAACCCATCACCATACATGTTTTATATACGTTACAACGACACGGAACTTGTTGGTAGCTCGCCAGAAAGATTAATTTATATTCAAAATAAGCATCTGGAAATTCATCCAATTGCAGGAACACGAAGACGTGGTAAAACAATTGAAGAGGATCAATATTTTGAAGAAGAATTAAAACATGATGAAAAGGAAAAAGCAGAACATTATATGTTGGTAGATTTAGCACGTAATGACCTTGGCAGAGTATCTGAGTATGGTTCAGTTACTACTCCAACATTAATGGAAATCGGCCGTTTTTCACATGTTATGCATTTAATTTCTAAAGTAACTGGAAAGATGAGAGATGATGTCCACCCAATTGATGCTTTACTGGCTTCGTTTCCGGCCGGAACTGTATCTGGAGCACCTAAAATTCGTGCAATGCAAATTTTAAGTGAACTAGAGCCGACTGCAAGAGGCAGTTATGCAGGCTGTGTCGCTTACGTTGGCTTTGACGGAAATATTGATTCATGTATTACGATTCGAACGATTACGGTAAAAAATAACACAGCATACGTACAAGCAGGTGCAGGCATTGTAGTTGATAGCATCCCTGAACTTGAATGGAAAGAAACGTGCAATAAGGCAAGTGCCATGTTAAAAGCAATCCAATTAGCTGAAAAGGTATTTTCTAAGGAGGTAACACAGTGATGAAAGAGATATTAGCCCAATGTATTGAAGGGAAAACATTAACAGAAGCTCAGGCAGAACAAGTGATGGATGCGATCATGACAGGTAACGCAACATCAAGTCAAATCGCAAGTCTTGTTTCAATTATGCGACTTAGAGGAGAAACAGTCGATGAGCTTGTTGGTTTTGCCAAGTCTATGAAAAACCATATGGCACAGATCCATTATGAAATTGATGTTGTGGATACATGTGGAACTGGTGGAGATGGAGCCTCAACTTTTAATATCTCAACAGCAGCAGCAATTGTTGTCTCATC
The DNA here is from genome assembly GCF_009720625.1 of Metabacillus sediminilitoris. NCBI lineage: Bacteria > Bacillati > Bacillota > Bacilli > Caryophanales > Bacillaceae > Metabacillus > Metabacillus sediminilitoris. Next base: position 3,461,477 of record NZ_CP046266.1, on the reverse strand, counting down.
ACTGAAAGTAAAAGTTGCTAAACATGGAAACCGGGCATTTACTTCTAAAAGCGGAAGCGCTGATGTGATAGAAACATTGGGGATTCATTTCCAAACGACCGAAAAAGAAGCAGTAGAAAGTCTAGATAAACAAAACATGAGCTTTTTATTTGCACCAATGTTCCATTCATCAATGAAGCATGCTGTGAATCCTCGTAAAGAAATTGGATTTCGAAATGTTTTTAATCTTTTAGGACCTTTGGCAAATCCAGCTAATGCTAAAAGGCAAGTAATTGGTGTTTATTCAACAGCCTACGCTGAAAAGATGGCCGAAGCATTAAAGCGTTTAGGTGCTAAGCATGTCCTTCTCGTTACAGGCAGAGAGGGATTAGATGAAATTTCTATAACAAATGAAACAGATGTCGTTGAACTGAAAAACGGTGTGATTACAAGATATGTTTTACATCCTAATGATGTTGGTCTACAGCAGGGGAAAATGGAGGAAATTAAAGTCACAAACCCACAAGAGAGTGCAGAGCTTATTGAACGTGTATTTAAAGGTATAGCACCGCAAAGTGCTGAAAACATTGTTGCAATAAATGCAGCAGCAGCTTTATATGTAGCAGGTTATGTTCAAACATTAGCTGATGGTGTCATGTTTGCAAAAGAAGCGATCCAAAATGGTTTAGCATTAAACCAATTAATGATGCTGCGTCATCAGGTGGAGGAAAACTATGCTTAATAAAATAATTGAAACAAAAAAAGAAGAAATAAAAAATCTAGTATTACCAGCTGATGAAAAATTGCCACATCGTTCGTTTTACCAAGCGCTAAAGTATCCAAAGCGAGAGATTGGTTTAATTGCTGAAGTGAAAAAGGCATCACCTTCTAAGGGGTTAATAAAAGAAAACTTTCAACCTGTAGAAATTGCTCTAGCATATGAAAAGGGTGGTGCAGATTGTTTATCAGTTCTTACCGATAATCCATTCTTTCAAGGAAAACGAGAGTACTTAACGTCTGTGAAAAAGTCAGTGAATCTACCAATATTGCGAAAGGATTTTATCATTGATCACATTCAGGTTGATGAGGCTAAACGTATAGGAGCAGATGCCATCCTGTTAATCGGTGAAGCACTTGATCCTTCTTTGCTAAAGGAACTTAATCAATATGCAACAGAATTAACACTAGATGTTCTCGTTGAAGTTCATGACCTACAAACATTAGAACAAGTGTTAAAGGTCATCACACCGAAAATTTTAGGAGTAAATAATCGAAATCTCAAAACATTTGAAGTAGATATCCAACAACTTGAAAATATGGTTTCTTATATCCCAAAAGATACATTACTTGTAAGTGAGAGCGGTCTTTATACAAAGGATGATTTAAAACAAGTGCAGCAATACGGAGCAAAAGCGGTTTTAGTTGGCGAATCGCTTATGAGAAAAGAGGATCAGACGTTGGCCATCCAACAATTTTTTGGAGAAAGTGTCAATGTTTAAACCATTATTAAAATTATGCGGCGTTCGAACAAAAGAAGACCTAGAAATTGTAACTAGATCTAAAGCAGACTATATTGGTTTTATTTTTGCTGAGAGTAAACGTCGAGTTGATCCAAAAGTCGTAAAAGAATGGTTGGCTAGTGTTGATATTTCTAGTAAACAAGTTGTAGCTGTATTTGTAAATCCTACTATTAAAGAAATCAATGAGGTATTAACAGTTTTTCCAATCGATGTCATTCAACTTCATGGGAATGAATCAGTAAGTGACATTAAGGAACTTAAAAAGTCATACACAGGTTCTGTTTGGAAGGCACTTCATCATCATCAACAGACACTTGAAGAAATGGAAATATATAAAGATGTCGTTGACGGCTTTATTATTGATTCTAGAATAAAAGGTCAATGGGGAGGAACAGGAGTAAGTTTTGACTGGTCAGCTATTCCAAACTATATAAAATTTTCTGTAGACCATGACATGCTTTGTTTTATTGCAGGCGGCGTAAATGAAACCAATATTCAAAAACTATTAACCTATAAACCTCAAGGTATTGACCTATCGAGCGGTATCGAAGTAAATGAGAAGAAAAGTAGAGATAAAATAAACCAAATTGAAGAAAGGGTGTATTCTAATATGTCAACTTATCCAGATAAAAATGGCAGGTATGGTGAATTTGGTGGTCGTTTTGTTCCTGAAACATTAATGAGTCCATTAGCGGAAATTGAACAAGCCCATAATGAAGCAATGAAAGACCCGGCATTCCTAAAAGAATACCATTTTTTATTAAAAGAATATTCTGGCAGACCAACAACGGTTACGTTTGCTAAAAATGTTACAGAAAAATTAGGTGGTGCAAAAATCTATCTTAAAAGAGAAGATTTAAACCATACTGGTGCACATAAAATTAATAATGCAATAGGTCAGGCATTACTTGCCAAAAGAATGGGGAAAACAAAAATTATTGCAGAAACAGGTGCAGGGCAACATGGTGTCGCAACGGCTACAGTAGCTGCAAAATTTGGAATGGAATGCAAAGTATTCATGGGGGAAGAGGATGTCCGTCGTCAACAATTAAATGTGTTTCGCATGCAGCTTCTTGGTGCTGAAGTCATACCTGTAACAAGTGGGAACAAAACTTTAAAGGATGCAACAAATGAGGCAATGCGTTATTGGGTTCAGCACTGTGAAGATCATTTTTATATTATTGGATCTGCTGTTGGTCCACATCCATACCCATATATCGTAAAGGAATTCCAACGGGTAATAGGGGATGAAGCGAAAGCACAATTTCAAGAAATAGAAGGAAATCTACCAACGAAAGTAATTGCTTGTGTCGGGGGCGGGAGTAACGCAATTGGGATGTTTTCAGCATTTTTGAATGATAATGTTGAGCTAGTTGCATCTGAGGCTGCTGGTATGGGTGTTGATACGGATATGCATGCAGCTACCATTACAAAAGGAACGAAGGGTGTCCTTCACGGGTCATTGACATATTTAATTCAAGATCAATATGGTCAAGTAATTGAACCATATTCGATTTCTGCTGGTCTTGATTATCCTGGTATTGGACCTGAACATGCTCATTTGGCAAGTACAGGTCGAGTGAAGTATGAAAGTGTTACAGATAAAGAAGCTCTTCATGCACTTGAACTTTTAGCGAAACAAGAAGGAATTTTAGCTGCAATTGAATCGGCTCACGCACTTGCTACCGCTTTTGAACATGCACAACAAATGGCTAGTCATGAAAGCATCCTTATTTGTCTATCAGGTAGAGGCGATAAAGATGTCCATACATTAATGTCATATTATCAGGAGGGAACAGCAAATGAAAACACTCTTCAAGCAGCCGTTACAAGATAAAAAGCTTTTTATACCATTTATTACAGCAGGAGACCCTCATAGTGATGCAACAATCGAATTAGCCGTTGCCTTACAAGAAGCAGGTGCCTCTGCTATTGAACTAGGAATACCGTTTTCTGATCCTATCGCTGATGGACCTGTCATTCAGAAAGCTTCAAGCAGGGCCTTGAAAAACGGGATGAATATTGTGAAAGCTATCCAATTAGTTCCTGAGATGAGGAAAAAAGGGGTAAATATTCCGATTATTCTATTTACGTATTACAATCCTGTGTTACAATTAGATCAAGAACACTTTTTCGCTTTACTGCGGGAAAATACTGTAGATGGCTTGTTAATTCCAGACATTCCTTTTGAAGAAAGTGAAGAGCTCCGTAAAAAGTGTCAAGAGCATTCAATTTCTTTTATATCACTTGTTGCACCTACATCCACTAGCAGAATTAAAATGATTGTAGAAAACGCTGAGGGTTTTGTCTATTGTGTTTCTTCTTTAGGTGTTACAGGAGTCAGAAAAAGCTTCGACAACTCAATAACAACTTTCCTAGATGAAGTAAAACAATATAGTAAAGTACCAGTTGTCGTAGGTTTTGGCATCTCCTCTAAAGAACAGGTAGAGCAATTTTCAAACTTGTGTGATGGTGTAGTTGTCGGGAGTGCATTAGTTAGAGAAATTGAACGGTTGCAAACGTCATTATTGAATAAAAATAGTCGTCAGCAAGCTATTGATGAATTTAGAACTTTTGCACATACTTTCGGAGCATAACATGATCTAAAAAAAGTGAAGGATTAACAGCAATTATCAATTTGATTGCTTATTTAAAAAGAACAGATTAAGATAATAATCATCATGATCAGAGGCTCATCCCTCTGATCGAAGATTCACTTTAGTAGGAGAGGTGTTACCTATGCAAGTAAAAGAACAGTTATTACAGTTAAAACCATATCAACCAGGAAAACCGATTGAAGAAGTCAAAAAGGAGTTCAATTTAACCAAAGTTGTTAAACTTGCTTCTAATGAAAATCCATTTGGATGTTCACCAAAAGTTAAACAAGCAATCCTCGATGAACTTGAACAGTTAGCTATATATCCAGATGGTTATGCAGCACTTCTTCGCACAAAAGTTGCAAATCACGTTGGGGTAAACGAAAACGAAATCATTTTTGGAAATGGGACAGATGAAGTTATTCAAATCATTTGTCGTGCACTTTTAAACCCACAATCAAATACTGTGATGGCAACTCCTACATTTCCACAATATAAACATAATGCGGTAATCGAAGGTGCAGAAATTCGAGAAGTACCACTCGTGAATGGTGACCATGATCTAGATTCAATGCTCGTGCAAATTGATGAAAATACAAAAATAGTTTGGATTTGCACGCCAAATAATCCAGTTGGTACATATGTAAAAAAACAAGCATTACTTGATTTTTTAACTAAAGTGCCGAAACATGTTCTTGTCATCGTTGATGAAGCTTACTATGAATATGTGACTGCTGAGGATTATCCACAAACAGTGCCGCTTTTAAAAGATAATTCAAATTTAATGATCCTACGAACATTTTCAAAAGCATATGGTCTTGCAGCTTTACGCATCGGTTATGGACTTGGAAATGTTGAATTAATTAATAAAATAGAACCGGCAAGAGAACCATTTAATACAAATAGAGTCGCTCAGGCTGCTGCTATTGCAGCTTTAGGTGATGTACAATTTGTTGAAGAATGTCAAATTAAGAATAAACAAGGCTTGCAACAGTTTTATGATTTCTGTGAAGAATTAAAATTAAATTACTACACATCCGAAGGGAACTTTATTTTAATTGACTTTAATAGAGATTCTGATGAACTATTCCAGGCTTTGCTTAAAAGAGGCTATATCGTTCGTTCAGGTAATGCACTTGGAGTGCCAAATCATTTGCGTATTACCATTGGAACAGAACAGCAAAATGCTGAAATTATCCAGATTTTAAAAGACTTCATTCTTTAATTAAGGCTCTTTTCGTAAAGATTGTTGTTTTAGCAAGTAACAAATTCGATCAACTGTTGATTGTAGTGAATATGCGAGACTCCTGCGGGAGAAGTTTGCCTAAGGTGACCCCGCACGCAAGTGCAAAACACTGCAGAGGCTCATGAGACCGGCCGCGGAAAAGCGAGTACCTGCAGCATAAATCAATCTAGCTTATTCGTGTAATATAATTGAAAAGCAACAAAGTATGCGAAAATAGTCTAAATAAAATAATAAGTAACAAAAATTCAGTCCTCTTTTCAATGGAAGAGAGGACTGAATTTTGTACTTGCTTAGGAATAATTGAAGCTTTTAAACGGGAAAGTACTCAGCAAGTCTTTAAGATAATGAAGTAATGCATCTATAGAATGGTAGGCCAAGAAAAAGGTGAATGAAATGGTAAAAAATATTTATTTTATAGGACTTGGGTTAATTGGTGGTTCATTAGCATTATCAATAAAACAAACGAATCCTTCTATCAATGTAATAGGTTTTGATATTAATGAAGAACAAGCCATGTTGGCGATGAAGCTTGGAGCCATTGATGAAATTTCTCCTACTCTTTTTCCGAATTTGGCTCATGTCGATATGATCTTTATTTCTACTCCTGTTCAGCAAACAATTGAAATCATTGAACAGCTGCAAAATATTGAGTTGAAACAAGGTGTCATTATTACAGATGTAGGAAGCACGAAAGCGAAAATAGTAGATTGGGCAAATAAATATTTAAATGGCCGAATCAAATTTATCGGAGGACATCCGATGGCTGGTTCTCATAAATCTGGTATTTTAGCAGCCAAGCCTCATCTATTTGAAAATGCTTTTTATATTTTAACTCCATCAAAACATGTAACAACAGAAGACCTTTCAGAGGTAAAAAGGGTACTTGAGGGAACAAAAGCCAATATTATTGAAATGACACCTGAAGAACATGATAAAGTAACAGGAGTGATTAGTCATTTTCCTCATATTGTAGCAGCAAGCTTAGTTTCCCAAGCTGAAAGTTATGAAGAACATTATCCTCTTGTAAAAAGGCTTGCAGCAGGCGGGTTTCGAGATATCACGAGGATTGCTTCAAGTAATCCTTCAATGTGGCGGGACATTTTACTTCATAATAAAGAGCCATTACTTACTCTATTTGAAGAATGGATGTCAGAAATGGAACGTGTGAAACAATTGGTTGCAAATGAAGATTCTGAACAATTATTGTTGTTTTTTGAACAAGCAAAGCTTTATCGTGATGGCCTTCCTGAAAAGCAAAAAGGTGCTATCCCATCATTTTATGATTTATTCGTAGATGTACCAGATTATCCTGGTATTATCTCAGAAATAACAGGTTATTTAGCGAAAGAAGAAATAAGCTTAACAAATATTCGTATTATTGAAACCAGAGAAGAAATATATGGTGTTTTAAGATTAAGCTTTCAAACTGAACGTGATCGTGAACTAGCAATAGATTGTATTAGCAAATATTCGAATTATGAAACATTTATCATCTAAAAATGGTAAGATGAATAGAAACCTTATCAATAAGCATTAAATTGTCATAATAGAGGTGGAAACATGTCGGAACAAAAGAAATTATCAAATGTAAATAACTTGGCTGGTACGATTGAAGTACCAGGGGATAAATCGATTTCACATCGAGCAGTAATGTTTGGGTCACTTGCAAACGGTAAAACAGTAATCACAAATTTTTTAATGGGTGCTGATTGTTTAAGTACTGTAGATTGTTTTCGGAAGATGGGTGTTTCAATCGACATTCAAGAAGGTACGGTTACAGTTGAAGGAAAAGGCTACGATGGTTTAGTAGAACCTTCATCCATTTTAGATGTTGGCAACTCTGGAACAACGACAAGATTAATGATGGGGATTTTAGCTGGATCGTCATTCCATTCATGTATTATCGGTGATGAGTCAATTGCCAAACGACCAATGGCCAGAGTGACAAAACCATTAAGGTTAATGGGAGCTAAAATTGATGGAAGAGAAAATGGACAATTTACACCATTAGCTATTCGCGGTGGAGAATTACATGGTATAAAATATGAATCACCAGTTGCTAGTGCACAAGTTAAATCTGCGATTCTTTTAGCTGGATTAAAAACAAATCAGGAAGAAACTACAGTGATAGAACCGCATAAATCCAGAGATCATACTGAACGTATGTTACGGGCATTTGGTGTTGAAGTTAAAGAAGATGAAATCTCTGCAACAGTAAAAGGCGGCCAAAGTTTAACCGCGACAAATATATTTGTACCAGGAGATATTTCATCTGCTGCTTTTTTCCTTGTAGCAGGAGCTATTGTACCAAATAGTGAGATCATCCTTAAAAATGTAGGGATAAATCCAACAAGAACTGGAATTCTTGATGTGTTAAAAATGATGGGAGCATCTATTGAAATTATCCCACATAAAGAGGATGCTTTTGAGCCAATTGCTGATATTGTAATAAAAACATCGTCTTTAAAAGGAACTACGATAAGTGGGGACTTGATTCCAAAGCTAATTGACGAAATCCCTGTCATTGCTTTACTTGCCACACAAGCTGAAGGTGAAACGATCATTAAAGATGCAAGTGAACTTAAAGTGAAGGAAACAAATCGTATCGATACAGTTGTAGGTGAACTATCAAAAATCGGTGCAACAATAAAAGGCACTGATGATGGTATGATCATAACTGGTAAAACGAAATTAGTAGGTAATGCAACAGTTTCAAGTCATGGTGATCATCGAATTGGCATGATGCTAGCAGTTGCTTCTTGTATTACTCAAGACGCGATTACATTATATGATGCAAAGGCTATTGAAGTATCATACCCAAACTTTTTTGATCATTTAGCATTATTATCAAAATAATAGGTTCAAAATAATGCAAATCTTAAACGTAGATTGATTCAAATGAGAGTTGTTTTAAATTTGAATAAAGGACAACCTATCGTAAATTCGAATTTAGGACAATCTCATGTTGAATCACTATGACCCTTTTAAGAGGCCTTTCTTCAATCATCCGAAATTTATTAGCATATTTTATCACCTTCACTCATAGCTTGTCTTAAGAGGAAAGAAGGTGGGGAGTAAAGTGAGTTATATAATTGAAAATGTAAGTCTGCTAAAAGCTGATAGTGTTGAAAAAACTTCATTATTAATTAACCACGACAGAATTGAATTTATGCGTCCTTCAATGAAAAATTTTCGTTTTATGAGAATGGATATGAGCACTTATTTATTAACCCCAGGATATGTTATGCTAGATTTTTCTCTTCATACATTACTTCACTTTCAAGAATTCAAACAATATATGATCCAGCATTACTTAAAAAAAGGCTGTACTTCACTACTAACAGTAGTAGATGTTCAGGGTGAACGAGATCTTGCTACGAAACTAAAGGAAAAAAGACATCAAATGATTAACACACCAATTGATTATTATATTGGTATTAAGCTTCCCCTACACTCATTAACACCTGCTATTTTAAGAAAATGTAAACAACAGAATGTATCTGTCGTTTTTATAGAAGCTGACAAAGAGGATACATTTAAAGCGATTTCATGGGGCTGGATTAGAGATGCCATGTTTTCAAATCCAATTACACTCATTCTATATCCACCTAAAGATTCTCATAAAAATCAAAAAATCCTGCATCTATGGGAAAAAATTATGAAAGAGAATCGTCTTTCCTCGATTTCAACGCCTTTGGAAGAAAAGGCACCTTTATCTAAAAATGTGTTAATGAGATTAGGTATATATCCTGTAAAAGGTGATATCCGAGTAGGTGGACAAGTAAACTATAATTTGTACAATTTAGATGATTTACGTTATCATACAAATGGTATGCCAAAGATTCAATATGATGAACAGGTGCCAACTTTCACAGCTCATCAAGGTAAACTTATAAATGTAAAAGGTGATATTACTTTTAATCCAGGTGTTGGTGAAGAAAGTTTTATTTCTATTTCAGGTCGTTTTATTCCACAATCAGCTTCTTTTTAAGTATACTTAATGAAATCATATCAGTTGCCATTAGCAAAACATTACATGTAAGATATACGATACAATAACTACAATTATTCGTTTAAAAAGAAGGGAATAAATATGTTTAATTCAGTATTAATCGAAGGAATTAATCTGGTAAATAAAGGTGAAACAGAAAAAGGCTTAGATCTATTAGCAAATATAGAGCCTACACTTCATGATGAAGAGAAACTGCAATTAGCAGAAGAATATTATCAATGGGGAATCATTGATAAAGCACATGATATTATTGAAGAACTGCACTTTCTTTATCCTGATGAAATACAAATTACCTTATTTTTAGCAGAACTTTTTATTGAGATGGAAAAAGAGGAGGATGCGATTGATTTATTAAATACAATAATGATCGATCATGAAGCATATCCACAAGCACTCCTTTTATTAGCAGATTTATATCAGATGCAAGGATTAGTGGAAGTCAGTGAACAAAAATTACAAGAAGCAAAGCACTTATTACCACATGAACGTATTATCGATTTCGCTTTAGGGGAACTTTATTTACATCAAGGAAAATACAAACATGCTATCCCTTATTACGAAACGGTTAAAGAAGAACATTCGTCGATTTCAGGAATATTTATAAGCCAAAGGCTTGCAGAGTGTCTAAGTGCGATTGGTCAATTTGAAGAGTCACTTGATTATTATAAAGAAGCTATTAGTGAACATGAGGATCTTAACACATTATTTGGATATGGATTTACAGCGTTCCAAGGAGGATATTTTAAAACAGCTATTCAACAATTTTCAAAGTTGAAAGAGGCTGATCCACATTATACTTCTCTTTATTTATATTTAGCAAAGGCCTATGAGCATGAGGGATTAATATCAGAAAGTCTTGAAATTGTCCAAGAAGGAATAAAAGCAGATGAATACAATAAAGAGTTGTATCTATATGGCGGTAAAATTGCCATAAAATCAGGCGAAATAAAAATAGCTGAAAAATTATTACGTGAAACACTTGCGATAGATCCTGGACATATTGAAGCTGCTATCACATTATCTCATGTTTTTCTACAAGATGAAAGATACGACGATGTCATTGATATTATTTCAGAAAGTAAAAAATATGGCGAAGAGGATCCACAGTTTGATTGGAATTTAGCAAGAGCATATCATCAAAAAGAAGAATATACACAGGCATTAAATCATTATCAACTAGCATATAATTCTTTCAAGGAACAACGAGAGTTTTTACAGGAATATGGTTATTTTCTATTAGAGGAAGGACGTAGAAGAGAAGCTAAGGCGATATTTGAACAAATTCTTAAGCAAGACCCTTCAAATGTCGAAATTGGCGAGATATTGCTACAATTAGAAGATGAGTTTTAAGTCGGGTAAAGAAGGAATTTAATTCGATTTGTGGAATTAACTATGTAAGAAACAACTGAATTGCAGAGGAGGGAATTGTATGGTGGCCCCTGTATCTGTCCACGAAAAGAAAGATTTTGTCAGGTGGTTTTTAAACCATTATCAACTGAAAAGAAGAGAATGTGTATGGATTTTAAATTATTTAATGAGTCATGATACCTTAATGGAAAAAGTGCACTTTGTAGAGCAAGCACAGTACTGTCCAAGGGGGATAATCATGTCAACGCACTGTGTTGAAGAAGTTCCTTTCCGTTTTTATAAAGAAAATGTGATGACAACAGATGCGGAAAAATCTTTCCATGATATCCGTTTAAATAAAGACGAAGAACTTTTTATTCAACTTAATTTTAGATCAGCTTATCAGTCCCCTCAATACGCAGCTGTATTAGTATCAAATCCATTTATGCCAAAGCATTTAAACGAGAATGAAAAGGACCGTGAAGTCGCTGAAAAGGTCCTTGAGCACTCCTTGCAAACGTATCAAAAAGAAAAGCTTCTTCAATTAATTGACGAAGCCCTTGATCGTCAAGATAAAGAGGGCTTTCAAAGGCTAACGAAACAATTGATTAACTTGCAAAAATAATGATGATCTGATCGACTTTCCCATACATCTATCTATTCGTGTATAGTAGCTTAAAATAATAAGCGGCATCATTCATGGAGAAAGTACGGAAGCTAAAAAAAAGAACGTAGAAACGATTGTTTTGATACCCTTTCACAAAACGTGGAAGGGTATATTTGTGTGCATAGAAAAAAGAAAATAGCTATAATTTGAACTTCATATTTAACAATTAGGTAGACAAACATTATAATATATCTATATTTCATTAATAGTGGGGGTGTAGAAATTTGAAGTGGACTATAAGTGACTTTGATATTTATCAGCAATCAAAGGAATATGTCGATACTGCTGTTATTCCATTAATCCCGGTTTGTTTAGACACAGATTTTAAAACGACTGTTTCTAAAGGGGAGTATATAACACATGTAACGATCGAGCTTGAGAGACAGCTAAAAGGCAGGGTTTATCTTTTTCCTTCGATATCTTATTTAAAAAATTCAATAAATGTGATTGAAAACTTAATAGAATGGAAAACTAACATTCAACAGGAGTTTAAGCACGTTATTTTCTTAACAAGTGATGAGTCACTTAAGGAAAGTAATAGTGAACTGCTAAAAGGGAACCTTGTATGGTTGCCTACAGTCCCGTTCGAGCATATGGATGAGAACCTAAAGAAAAAATTAATGCAGGATCAAGTTGAACAAATTTTGAACATTTTATTACAATCTTGGAATAAATAATAAAAACCCTTTCATTTCCAAGATAACAAATCAGGATTTTATTGACCTCTTGATGAGATTGATATATCATGAGAATGTCCTAGTTTTATATGTCTTTTCCGTATGTCCTTTAACGGACTGAGCTTAAGATAGAGGGGGGAAAATGATGAGCGAGAAAAAACATCGAGTTTCTAGACGTCAATTCTTGAACTACACGCTTACGGGTGTAGGCGGTTTCATGGCTGCAGGTATGCTAATGCCAATGGTTCGCTTTGCACTTGACCCTGTGCTCCGACCAGCAGAAGAAACAGATTTAGTACAAGTTGTCAAGGTGGACGAACTGACTGAAGAACCTCAACGCTTTGACTTTAAAATCAAACAAAAAGATGCTTGGTACGAATCAGAAGAAACAAGATCAGCATGGGTTTTCAAAAATGGCGACAAAATTACAGCGCTATCACCAATTTGTAAACATTTAGGCTGTACTGTAGGTTGGAATAATGATCCGTCTAACCCAAACCAATTTTTCTGTCCATGTCACTATGGAAGATATGAAAAAGATGGTACAAACATTCCGGGAACACCGCCAATTGCTCCGCTAGATGTTTATGATCAAGCAGTTAAGGACGGTTATTTATTCTTAGGTAAAGCAAAACCACGAGGGGAGGCGTAATCTATTGCTTAACAAAATTTATGATTGGGTTGATGAACGATTAGATATTACGCCGATGTGGCGCGATATTGCTGACCATGAAGTTCCTGAACACGTAAACCCAGCACACCATTTTTCTGCCTTTGTTTATTGCTTTGGTGGACTGACATTCTTCGTTACAGTTATTCAAGTTCTTTCTGGTATGTTTTTAACGATGTATTATGTGCCAGATATTAAAAATGCATGGGAATCCGTTTTTTATTTACAAAATGAAGTAGCTTTTGGTCAAATTGTACGTGGTATGCACCACTGGGGTGCAAGTTTAGTCATTGTTATGATGTTCTTACATACGTTGCGCGTTTTCTTCCAAGGAGCGTATAAAAAACCACGTGAACTAAACTGGATCGTGGGCGTACTTATATTCTTTATTATGCTAGGTTTAGGTTTAACGGGTTATTTACTACCTTGGGATATGAAAGCGTTATTCGCAACAAAGGTTACATTACAAATAGCAGAATCGGTACCATTAATTGGACCAACTGTTAAAACATTATTATCAGGTCACCCTGAAATCGTAGGTGCTCAAACACTTACACGTTTCTTTGCTATCCATGTATTCTTCCTTCCAGCTGCACTTTTCGGCTTAATGGCAGCTCACTTTGTCATGATACGTAAGCAAGGTATTTCAGGACCGCTATAAGATTAAAATGCAAAAGAACTATTACGATATAAACGAAATAATATCGGAGACCACCTTAGTAAGGAGGGGAATTTATGCATCGCGGAAAAGGTATGAAATTTGTTGGCGACTCTCGTATTCCAGCAGAGAGAAAACCAAATATTCCAAAGGACTATTCGGAATATCCAGGGAAGACAGAAGCGTTCTGGCCTAACTTCCTTTTAAAAGAGTGGTTAGTAGGTGCTGTTTTCTTAATTGGCTTTTTATGTTTAACAGTAGCCCATCCATCGCCGCTTGAGCGTGTGGCAGACCCTACTGATGCTGGTTATATTCCATTACCAGACTGGTATTTCTTATTTTTATACCAATTGTTAAAATATTCATTTGCATCAGGTCCATATACGGTTATTGGTGCTATCGTAATACCTGGATTAGCATTTGGTGCGTTAATGTTAGCTCCATTCCTAGATCGCGGACCACATCGTCGTCCTGCAAAACGACCGGTTGCTGTAGGGATGATGATTCTTGGTGTGGCTGCTACATTCTACTTAACATATGAATCAGTTGCGACACATGATTGGGAAGCAGCTGCTGAACAGGGGAAAATCAAAGCTGAAGCAGATATTGACACATCATCTGAGGGTTATGCAATCTATAAAGAGCAAGGCTGCATCTCTTGTCATGGTGATAATCTAGAAGGTGGGGCTGCAGGTAAAGCTCTCGTTGATAATGGATTAGAGCCAGATAAAATTGCAGATATTGCTAAAAATGGTCAAGGAGCAATGCCTGCAGGCGTTTTCAAAGGAACAGATGATCAATTAAAAGTTCTTTCAGAGTTTATCTCTGGTGTTACTTCAAAATAAAAGCTGACAATAGTCAGCTTTTTTTTGTAAGGCTCTTTTCTAAGAGATTGTTGCTTTTAAACGATAACTATATAAGGTTGATTGGAGCAGAAGTGCGAGACTCCTGCGGGAGCAGCGGAACAGGTGAGACTCATGCAGCCGTTTACGCCGAGGAGGCTCACCGCCAGCCCCGCTAAAAAGCGAGCATCTCTCGCTGCAATCAACCATATTGCACTACTTGTAAATAGCCACAAAGTTTGTGAAAACAGCCTTTTGTAAAAATTGAGAGCAAAGTAGTTAGAATTACTAAGTTTTAGTTAATTTATCTTAGTTTAATTTTTGAAAATGAATGTTGATAGGCTATAAATAATTTAGATTTGGTGAGTGAAAAATGAAAATATTTCAATATGCTTTAGGTCAAAAACCTTTTTTAATAATCCTGACGTTAATAAACTTTTTCGGGACTGCATATGGCTACTATTGGTATCGATATCAATTAGCAGATACGCCTGCCCATTTTTACATATTTGTTCCTGATAGCCCTACTGCCAGCCTATTTTTCTTTATTGTATTGGTTGGATTTTTAATGCACAAAAACTTTCCAATAATTGAAGCACTAGCAATTGTTACTCTTTTTAAATATGGAATTTGGGCAGTCATTATGAATATTCTTGTATTAATGATTAATGGCAGTTTACCATGGGAAAGTTATATGTTAATTGCATCACATTTTGGTATGGCCATTCAAGGTTTACTTTATGCACCATATTACCGCTTTAAAGTCTGGCATTTGCTGCTTGCAGCCGTTTGGACTTTTCATAATGATGTAATTGATTATGTATTTGGAATGATGCCAAGATACAGTGTCATAATGGATTATATCAATCAAGTTGGATATTTTACATTTTGGTTAAGCGTCATTTCTCTATTGATTGCTTATTATTTAGTTATTGATAAACGTGCGAAACAATTAAGTCTTCCTAAGTCTAGATAAATATCTAGGCTTTCTACATGTAACAATCATTTTTTTGTACGAAAATATTGGTCTAACCTTGTCCATTTCAACATACTTTTTTTAATAGAAGTTGTAGGGGGGACAAGGATGAAGAAATGGATAGCCGCAATTATGATTAGTATGTTGCTGATCTACATGAAACCAGCACTTGGAGAAGAAGCATATGACTGGGAATCTTTAAATGAGATTTCTGATACAGCGTTACAACTAGCAAAGCAGGAACGTTTTAACGAGTCGGCCCAATTACTCGATTACTTTGCAGTGAAATTTAAAGAGCTCCCACTTGAAAATGAAAATATTTCAGTTGATCATTTAAGAACAATAACAAGCACTCACAAAAATGCAAAAGATATATTGCGGGATGAAAAGGTCAGCACAAATGAGAAAGTTCGATCATTAACTAAGTTTCGACTAGTTGTCGATGCTATGGTATCTGAACATCAACCTTTATGGGGTTCTATGGAATCGTCTATTATGGAAACTTTCACGCAAATGAAAAATGATGTCGTTGAAGGTGACAATCAATCCTTTCAGCATGATTGGAATCAATTCTTATCATTATACGAAGTGATTTATCCAAGCATACAGGTAGATTTAGATAGTCAGCGAGTTAAACAGATGGATGCTCATATTTCATTAGTAGAGGATCGATTGTTTCAAGAAATCTCAGAAACTAGTCGTTTTAAACAACTGGCCATAATGGAAGAAGAATTAAAGGCCCTTTTCGAGCGGGTGAAAGAAGATGAAGCAGATCCTTCGTTGTTATGGGTAATGATATCAACGGGAAGTGTTATATTATTATCATTGTCATATGCTGGCTTTAGAAAATATCGTGCAGAAAAAGCTAGAATAGAGAAACGGGAAATTAATAAAGAATAAAGATTAGGTTAGATTTAATTCTAACCTTTTTTGTTTGATCATTATTTTTATCAAAAGGATGAATTGATTATGATCAATTTTTTTATGTGAAAAGATAAATTCGTAAACTCAAAAGAATGTCAAGATGCAAATTTTGAAAAAATGATGTCGAAATAATTGTAAAACGTTGATTGATTAGCTAACATTGAAGAGTAAAGTATGTGAGGTGATACAGATGAAGCAGAAGTCGATGCAAGAACTTCAAAAAGAAGTTGATCAATACATAAGTGGATTTAAAGAAGGATATTTCTCGCCACTTGCAATGATGGCACGTATTACAGAAGAAGTTGGAGAACTAGCTAGAGAAATCAATCATTATTATGGTGAGAAGCCTAAAAAAGCTTCTGAAGAAGAGAAGGAAATTGAAGAAGAACTAGGTGATGTCTTATTTGTTCTGATCTGCCTAGCTAATTCATTAAACATAGATTTAGAAAAAGCACATGATCTTGTTATGAATAAATTTCAAACAAGAGACAAAAATCGTTGGACGAGAATAGATAGTAAAGGAGATTTATCAAATGGAAGAGATTAAGATTGTGATTGCGGGGCCCAGAGGCAGAATGGGTAGTGAGGCAGTGAAGCTTGTAGAAGAAACAACACATTTTACACTAGTTGGAGTAGTAGATCATAAACATGACGGGTGGAGCTTAAAGGAACTAGATGGCTTTAACGCTGACGTACCAATTTATTCTGATATTGATAAGTGTTTTTTTGAAACGAAACCAGATGTATTAATTGATTTAACAACACCTGAAATTGGCAAAATTCATACTAAGAAGGCTTTAATAAATGGTGTAAGACCTGTTGTTGGGACAACTGGATTTTCTGAAGACGATTTAAAGGAATTACAACAATTGACATCTGAAAAAGGTATTGGAGCGATTATAGCACCAAACTTTGCAATTGGAGCAATTTTAATGATGAAATTCTCACAAATGGCTGCAAAGTACTTTCAAGATGTTGAAATTATTGAACAACATCACGATCAAAAGTTAGATGCACCATCTGGTACAGGGATAAAAACAGCCGAGATGATCTCAGCAGTAAGAGAAGAAAAACAACAAGGACATCCAAATGAAAAAGAACTCATTCCAGGTGCACGCGGAGCAAATTTTGATGGCATTCGATTACACAGTGTACGTCTTCCAGGATTAATTGCACATCAAGAAGTGATGTTTGGAGGAGATGGACAAACCTTAAAAATACGTCATGATTCATATAATCGTGCTTCATTTATGTCAGGAGTAAAACTGGCCGTTGAAAATGTAATGAAAGTAGATTTGCTTGTTTACGGATTAGAAAACATTATTGAATAAAGGGGAAAATGAAAATGAAAATTGCATTAATTGCTCATGATAAAAAGAAAACAGACCTAGTACAATTTGTAATGGCATATCAACCTATTTTTGAAGATCACGAACTTTTTGCAACAGGTACTACAGGTTTACGAATTCAGGAAGCAAGTGGACTATCAATTCATCGTTTTCAATCAGGTCCATTAGGTGGAGATCAAGAAATTGGTGCTTTGATCGCTAAAAATGATATGGATATGGTTATTTTCTTTCGAGATCCATTAACAGCACAACCGCATGAGCCGGATATTACAGCATTAATTCGCCTTTGTGATGTATATGCAATACCTTTAGCGACAAATATGGGTACAGCTGAAATGCTTATCAGAGGTCTGGAACGCGGAGATTTAAATTGGAGAAACGTGATACATAAACAAGGAGCAGAAAATGAGTAAAACACTTGATATTCTTGCAATTGGCGCCCATCCAGACGATGTGGAAATCGGGATGGGAGGAACAATAGCAAAATATAGTAAACTTGGGCATAAAATCGGTATTTGTGATTTAACGATGGCTGAACTTTCTTCAAATGGCACTGTTTCGATTCGTCAACAGGAAGCAAAACGAGCTGGGGAAATTTTAGGCATAACAAATAGAATTCAATTACAATTACCTGATCGGGGCCTTCTTTTAACAGAAGCTGCGATCAAGTCAATTGTAACTATTATTAGAGAATATCAACCTAAAATTGTCTTTATCCCTTATTTTGAGGATCGTCATCCTGATCATGGAAATTGTTCCAGATTAGTAGAGGAAGCAGTATTTTCTGCAGGTATAAAAAAGTATAAAGACGAAATGGAACAATTACCACATCGTGTTCAATCAACTTTTTATTATATGATTAATGGTTTTCATAAGCCTGATTTTGTCATTGATATTTCACATACAATCAATCAGAAATTATCAAGTCTTCGTGCGTATGAAAGTCAATTTGAGAAATCAAATGGTTCGACAGATACACCATTAACAAACGGGTATATTGAGAGTGTAGAGAATAGGGAGAGATTGTTTGGAAAAGAGGTTGGTGTCATATACGCAGAAGGGTTTAAAACGAAAAAGCCAATTTTACTTTCAAATGACTTATTAGGTGATGTGTGATGAAAAAAAAGCTTAAAATTGGAATTACCTGCTATCCCTCTGTTGGTGGTTCAGGTGTAGTAGCAACAGAGCTTGGCAAGCTGCTTGCTGAACGGGGTCATGAAATTCATTTTATTACATCAAGTTTGCCTTTTCGTTTAAATAAAGTTTATTGTAATATTACATTTCATGAAGTGGAAGTAAATCAGTATTCAGTATTTAAATATCCTCCATATGATTTAGCATTAGCTAGTAAAATGGCAGAAGTCGCTAAAAGAGAAAAATTAGACTTATTACATGTACATTACGCAATTCCACATGCTATCTGTGCATTTTTAGCTAAACAAATGATTGGTGAGGATCTTAAGATTGTTACAACTCTTCATGGTACAGATATTACGGTTCTAGGTTATGACCAATCACTTTCAGATTTGATTCGTTTTGGCATTGAAACCTCTGATAAAGTAACAGCCGTTTCACATTCACTAGTGGAACAAACAATTGAACTCCTTCAACCTAAAAAACAGATTGAAACGGTTTATAATTTTATTGATGATCGTATTTACTTTAAGAAAAACACAACACACTTAAAACGAGAATATGGAATCGATGAGGATGAAAAGGTCATCATCCATGTATCAAATTTTCGAAAAGTAAAACGTGTTCAGGATGTGATCTATTCTTTCCAATTAATTCAGCGAAAAATTAACGCGAAATTACTACTAGTTGGTGATGGTCCTGAAATGTCGTTTGTCAGTCGACTTGTAAGAGAATTAGGTCTTACAGATAAAGTTCTTTTTCTAGGTAAACAAGACAATTTGGAGCAACTATATTCTATTAGTGATTTGATGCTACTATTATCAGAAAAAGAAAGTTTTGGCTTGGTTCTGTTAGAAGCAATGGCATGTGGAGTACCGTGTATTGGTACGAACATTGGAGGAATACCTGAAGTCATTCATGAGGGGAAGACAGGTTTTCTAAGTGAAATTGGTGATATTAATACTGTATCAAATCATGCCATTCATATATTATCAAATCCTGATCTACATAAGAAAATGTCGGAACATGCGATATATATAGCAAAAAATGATTTTCATTCTGAGAAAATTGTTTCGCAATATGAATCAATTTACTATGATCTGCTTAGCTAAAGAGAGCGAAATTGGAGTTGTCGATGATGGATACCCCATTTATAGAAGCAAAACCTATATTAGAAAAGCTGCATAAAGCTGGCTACGAAGCCTATTATGTTGGGGGAGCAGTTAGGGATTATCTTTTAAAACGCAAGATAGGGGATGTTGATATAGCAACATCTGCAAAGCCTTATGAAGTACAGGATTTATTTAGCAAAACAATTGACGTTGGGGCAAAGCATGGAACAATTATCGTATTACATAAAAACATTCCATATGAAGTAACAACTTATCGTACTGAATCAGAATATGAAGATTATCGAAGACCGAAAAAAGTTTCTTACATAACATCATTAAAAGAAGATTTACGGCGGAGAGATTTTACAATAAATGCAATGGCTATGGGCATTGATGGTGAAATTCAAGACTATTTTAATGGTAAGGCTCATATTAAAGCGAAACTTATTCAAACAGTAGGATCTCCTTCAGAAAGATTTACAGAGGATGCTTTACGCATGTTAAGAGCTGTTAGATTTATTAGTCAGTTGGATTTTACATTATGTCCTCGTACAATTGAGGCGATAAAAGAACATATTCAACTTTTAAATGTCATTTCCGTTGAGCGAAAAACGATCGAAATGGAAAAGCTTTTAAAAGGTATGAATATAAAAACTGCACTGCATATGATTGTTGAAACAAACTTGAATAAATATTTACCTGGATTAGATATGAAAAAGCAGGAATTGAGATTGCTTGCGACATATAACATGCAATTATTAGAAACAAATGAAGAGCTTTGGACTTTATTAACTTTTTTTATAAAACCTACAAGAATTGATCACTTTTTGAGGGAATGGAAATTACCAGTTAAACTTATTAAATCGGTAGAAAAAAATATCCATCTATTAACGATTTTACAACAAAACCCTTGGTCAGATCTTTTATTATATGAAGCGGGTTATGAAACAGCACTATCTGTCGAAAGGCTTCGTACTGTAATGACCAAACCGGACGAATTGAAGGCTAATATAAATAAAATAAAACATTCTTTTTCACAACTTCCGCTTCAAAGTAGAGATCAGATCGCAGTGAAAGGTCATGAAGTCATCCAAACCCTGAATAAAACACCAGGTCCATGGGTCTCAAAAGCAATTTCTGAAATTGAAAAAGCAATAGTTACTAAAAAACTTGCAAATAATAGTTCGGCAATAAAGGAGTGGCTTATGAGTTGCAAACAGGACTTCGAACAAAATTACTAGAGGCCTTCTCAAAAGCAGATGGAGAATTTTTATCAGGTCAAAAAATAAGTGAATATATAGGTTGTTCTAGAACGGCTGTTTGGAAACATATTGAAGATTTACGTAAAGAAGGCTATGAGCTTGAAGGTGTTCGGCGATTAGGCTATCGAATAACAAAAAAGCCAGATAAAATAAGCAGTAATGAAATTCAATTAGGCTTAAAGACGAATATCATGGGACGCCACATCCATTTTGAACAGACCGTTTCTTCTACACAGAAAATAGCACAGAGTCTAGCAAATGACGGTTGTCCAGATGGAATGATCGTTGTAGCTGATGAACAGACGGATGGAAGAGGAAGAATGGCTAGAGCATGGTATTCTCCAAGTGGTACAGGTATTTGGATGAGTATGATTATTCGCCCGAACATACCGGTTAATCAAACACCTCAGCTAACACTTTTAACCGCTGTGGCGATTGTACAAGCAATCGAAGAGTTAACACCCCTTAGACCAACAATAAAATGGCCAAACGATATTATGTTAAATGGGAAAAAAATCGTTGGCATATTAACGGAGTTACAAGCTGAAGCGGATAAAGTGCATTCTGTGATCATTGGAACTGGAATAAATGTAAATCAAACAATTGAGCATTTTCCTGAGGAACTTCGAAATATTGCAACATCTATTAAGATTGAAACAGGGACAAACCTTGAGAGAGCACAGTTAATTCAAATGATCTTATTGAAATTTGAAGGATTATACTCTTTATATTTGACTAAAGGGTTTAAGCCAATTAAGCTGCTTTGGGAAGGATATGCTATTAGTTTAAATAAAATGATTGTTGCAAGAACTCTTCGTGGATCGATTGAAGGCAAAGCAATTGGAATTAATGATGATGGCGTTTTATTAATCGAAACGGCAGATCGGTCAATTGAACGAATTTATTCAGCTGATATAGAGATAAAATAAGTAATAAATAGTTGTTATATATACAAATAAATTGTATAGAACAAATGATAGAATTTATTTGAACATTCTGTTATACTTTCACTTGGGTAGTATCTAATTGAACTACACCTCTTGTAGTGATTGTAATGAACCTTAAAAAATGAATTTTAATGAAATTCTGCCTTGATCCAAAAAGGACTAGGACAGAGGGATGAAAATCGATTTTAGTATGCCTTTAAATCCTTCTTTCTTTGTCGAAAGAAGGATTTTTTTATATGATTAAACGTAAAATCGCTTATTTCATCTTCTCTCCTAACAAGCACTGATATTGAACCAGTAGAATGTTGTGTACGTAAAGAAGATTCTATCCATGTTACAGCTTTGAGCATAAGGAAGAATGAATACCAAAGAATGCTCTTTGAAATTAGGAGGGAAACAATATGAAGACAAGACTTGATTTTATGAACATGAAACAAATTGGTGAACCGATCACAATGGTAACGGCTTATGATTATCCAAGTGCAAAACATGTTGAACAAGCTGGAGTCGATATGATCCTTGTTGGTGACTCCTTAGGCATGGTTGTTTTAGGCTATGATTCTACAATTCCAGTTACAGTTGAGGATATGATCCATCATACAAAAGCGGTAAAACGCGGCGCAAACGACACGTTTGTTGTTACAGATATGCCATTTATGTCTTATCATCTTTCAAAAGCAGAATCGATGAAAAATGCAACTCGTATTATGCAAGAAGGGGGAGCAGATGCTTTAAAGCTTGAAGGAGCCGATGGAGTTGCAGAAATTATTGAAGCGCTTACTCATGGTGGTATACCTGTAGTCTCACATCTTGGTCTTACACCCCAGTCTGTTAATGTACTAGGCGGATACAAAGTACAAGGGAAAAATGCAATGGCTGCACGAAAATTAATAGATGATGCAAAGAAATGTCAAGATGCAGGAGCTATTGCTCTTGTCTTAGAATGTGTACCACAACAATTGGCCGAAGAAATAACAAAACAATTAGAAATTCCTACAATAGGGATTGGTGCAGGAGCAAAAACAGACGGTCAAGTCTTGGTGTATCATGATTTAATTGGCTATGGATCCGAAAAAGTACCGAAATTTGTTAAAAAGTATGCTGCGTTAGCTTCAACGGTTGAACAGGCTATTAGTCAATATATTATAGAGGTAAAAAATCGATCTTTTCCCGATGAATCTCATTCCTTTAACATGAAAGAAGAAGAGCTATTTAGCATATATGGGGGAATAAAGAGATGAATGTGATTACAACTAAAAAAGAATTAAGGCAGAAAATAACGGAATATAAAAATAAAAATGTAACGATCGGGTTCGTACCAACAATGGGATTTTTACATGAAGGACATTTGAAACTTTTAGATGAAGCACGAAAAGCAAATGATATTGTCGTATTAAGTGTTTTTGTAAATCCATTACAATTTGGGCCGAATGAAGACTTTGATTCCTATCCAAGAAATATAAAAAGAGACGAAGAATTGGCAAAACTTGCTGGTGTAGATCTTTTATTCAGTCCAAGCGTAAATGAAATGTATCCAAATAAACCTTCATATACTGTTACTGTAACTTCAAGAGTTCATGTCCTTTGTGGGAGATCGAGAGAAGGACATTTTGACGGGGTCGCAACAATTTTAACAAAGCTCTTTAATTTAATTGAGCCTAACCGCGCTTACTTTGGAATGAAAGATGCACAACAAGTAGCAGTTATTGATGGCTTAATAAATGAATTTGAATTTCCCGTTCAATTAGAAGCAGTCGAAACGATTAGAGAGGAAGATGGTCTAGCCAAAAGCTCACGAAATGTATACTTGAGCGAAAAAGAAAGAAAACAAGCGCCATCTATTTATAAAAGCTTATTAGCAGCTAAACAATTAATTTTACAAGGGGAACGTAACAAAACAAAGATTAATCACCTCATTACACATATCATTAATGAAGAAACGGATGGAAACATTGATTATGTTGAGACTCTTTCATATCCTGACTTAGAAGAAGTTGAGATAATTAGCGGAAAATGTATCATTGCTGTCGCTGTCAAGTTTACTGGAGCAAGACTAATTGATAATATCACGATCGAAGTTCAATAAATAACAAAGTTTTTATAATGATTCATTGGTGATTATAGAGATCATGAACATTTGGAGGAGAGAAAATGTTTCGTACAATGCTAAATGCAAAAATTCATCGAGCGCGTGTAACAGAAGCGAATTTAAATTATGTTGGAAGTATTACAATTGATGAAGATATCATTGATGCTGTGGGAATGGCTGCAAACGAAAAGGTTCAGATAGTCAATAATAATAATGGTGCACGATTTGAAACATATATTATTGCAGGTGAAAGAGGAAGCGGCGTCGTATGTTTAAATGGTGCAGCTGCAAGGTTAGTACAAGAAGGAGATATTATCATTATCCTTACTTACACATTAATTCCCGAAGAAAATGTTTCTTCACACAATCCTAAAATCGCAATCATGGATGAAAATAATAATATTGTAGAAATAATCGGTCACGAGCCAGCAGCAACAATCATGTAAAAAATTCTATAGAGAGATAGATAATTATAAAGGTCTGACTCTTCAAATATCTGAATTTGTATTCCTTACGATGAATTCGGACTTTTGTTGAGAGTCAGTCTTTTTTTCTTTATGATTATGGTATAGTTAGGATACGTTAATAAATACAATACATAAAAATTATTATTTACCTTTTCTCACTAGATAAGATATAATTTTATTTCATTTCGTTTTATGTCTGGCTAAGCACCTAACTCTTAATGGTTCCTACAGTCCATATCATCAAGTTCAAGGCGCTTGTGCTTTTTAAATAATAGAGGTGTCACAAATGAAGCAACGATTTGTAGTAATTGACTTAGAAACTACAGGAAATTCCCCAAAAAAGGGCGACAAAATCATTCAAATAGCTGCAGTTGTCATCGAAGAAGGACAAATTGTAGACCGCTATATGAGCTTTGTTAATCCAAAACAACGTATTCCTTTATTTATTGAACAATTAACAGGAATAACAAATGAGATGGTTGATAACGCGCCAACCTTTGAAGAAATTGCCAAAGACCTTAACTCATTATTAGCTGATTCCTTTTTTGTTGCGCATAATGTTTATTTTGATTTATCATTTTTACAAGAAGAAATGATAAATTGCGGGTTTCAATTTACTGGTCCAATTCTAGATACTGTTGAATTAGCAAGAGTAGCATTTCCAACTGAAAAAAGCTATAAATTATCAGATATTAGTGATGAATTTAAGTTTGTTCATGAAAATCCGCACCGTGCGGATAGTGATGCAGAAGTAACAGCACTGCTATTATTACGTATTTGTGAAAAATTTAGGAATTTACCGATTATTACCCTTCAGCAAATAACAAAGTTATCAAGATCTTTCATAAGTGATATTGAAGAAATTTTCGAAGAGATGATTTCACAAAAATTACTTACTATTAAACAACAGCATAATAGAAAAGATTTAGACACAATTAGATCATTAGCAATAAAAAAAGTACTTAAAGATAATCTTGATAAAAATAATGAGTGGAGCAAAGATCAGTTTCATGTAGAAGAGATGATCGACCTTTTTCAAAATAGGAAAGGAGAATTAAGTAACATCATTCCTTCCTACTATGTAAGAACAGAACAAATAGATATGATGAAAGAAATAAACGATGCTTTACATACACATCAACATTTTTTAGTTGAAGCTGGAACAGGTAGTGGAAAAACAATTGGGTATTTGGTTCCAGCAATTTTATTTTCTAAACAAGAACAAAGACCTGTGATTGTAAGCACATATACAACAAATCTGCAGTCACAAATGTTTGAACGTGATATTCCAAATCTTAAGAAGCTATTCCCTTTTGGTTTCACCGCAACAATCTTAAAAGGAATGAATCATTATTTATGCTTGCAAAAATTCGAACAATCATTAAAAGAGCAAGACGATAATTATGATTTTATTCTGTCAAAGGCTCAACTTCTTATGTGGTTAACCGAGACAGAAACCGGTGATTTTGAAGAATTAAACCTTCCATCCGGCGGTAATGTATTGTGGAATCAACTGCATGTGGATCGGTCTTCATTAATGGAAAACCCATTTTCGAACGTGTGTTTTTATAATCGTGCTAAAGACAATGCGTTAAAAGCGAATCTCATTATTACAAATCATTCAATTCTATTATCAGATATTTTGCGGGAACAAAAATATTTACCTGAACATCATGAAATCATTATAGATGAAGCACATCATTTCCATCGAGTTGCTGGTGAACAATTAGGTGTTAAAATTTCATATCTAGATTTTCACAGTACTATCACACGTCTAGGTACATTTTCGTCAAATGGAATAATAAAAAAGTTTGCCCGTTTAACGGAAGAATTAGGTGAACAGAAACTATTAGCTCTTCAAGAAATGGACCCTTTTCTTAACCAGTTACAGGAAGAATGCCATCAATTTTTCTCAGGTATTCATTCTTATGTTTTTAACAGACGAAAAGGGGTTTATGTCAATCGTACATCTTATAAATATCACACGGAGAGGGAAAATAATCGAGCATGGGACTCCTTTCTAGAACTTGCAAAAAGAATCAAGTTTACCATTCATGATCTACTAGTGTTGATGGAAAAATCTTTGTTTGATTTGGGGCAAAGAAAGGGGAATATTTCCATAAAAAATAGAATCATTTATGAAGATTTCCAAAAAATGTTTACCCTTCTTAAAGAATATAAAGATAAGATAGAGTATTTACTATTTGAGGTAGATGATTCTGTCGTTACGTGGATCGAGATTGATTCAAAAGGTGCAAAAAACGCCGTGACCTTTTATGCTCAGCCTCTTCAAGTATCTGATTTTCTAGCGGATAAATTTTTTGCAAATAAACAAAGCGTTATCTTAACATCAGCTACTTTAACAGTAAATAAATCTTTTTCCTATATAGTTGAAGCGTTGGGTCTAACAGACTTTTATCCAAAACAACTGCAGCTTTCATCACCTTTTCAATTTAAGAATCAAGTTAAGATGTTTATTCCAAGTGATATGCCTCTTGTAAATGAAGTAACGCTTGATGAATATTCAGAAGCGGTAGCAGCCAATATTGGCAGTTTGGCACTAATAACTGATGGGAAAATTCTTGTATTATTTACATCGTATGAAATGCTTAAAAAAACATATCAACTTTTAAAAGAGGATGAAACATTAGATGAATTTATTATAATGGGGCAGGGTACGGGAAGTGGCAGTCGTTCAAGGTTAGCAAAAAACTTTAGACAATTTGAAAAGGCAATATTATTAGGTACAAATAGTTTTTGGGAAGGTATTGATTTCCCTGGGGATGAACTAAATGCATTAATGATTGTTAGGTTGCCATTCGCCTCACCTGAAGAGCCTATTGTTGAAGCAAAAAGCAAACAATTAGAAGAGAATGGGATAAATGCTTTTTATCATTACTCTCTACCTGAAGCTGTATTGCGATTTAAGCAAGGCTTTGGACGTTTGATACGAAAGGAATCTGACAAAGGTATATTATTCGTTTTAGATAATCGAATTGTAACGACAAAATATGGGAGAGCATTTCTTGACTCTATTCCCAATATTGACATTGAAAATAAACCAATGCATTTATTAACACATTCAATTGAAGAATGGATGAAGTAATGTATTAAAAAATGGCTGATTCAACTTCATTCATGGTTGAATCAGCCGAATGGTGTGAGTTAGGAGAAATTTTATTATCACGCATTAAGTGTTTACACATGTAAATTGGATCAAGGTACAACAAATGATAATGTTGTTGTACTGTTATTGTGTCCAGACTTATCAGACATATAAGTTACAAAATTTGTTTCATTATGGAGGAAAATGTTTTGGAAAGTAAAATAGAAATATTATCATCAGTTACTGTTGAGCATTCAGATGACTTATATAAGATTGTTGACTTGTTAAATCGAACATTAAAACGAAATGATCTAATGTTTGGTCTAGCGCTTGATCAACAAGACAAAAATAAAGCTGTATTTACAATTTATCGTACTTAAAGGAAGTTGGATGTAATGGGCAAAAAAACATCGATAACATTCATCGTAATCGCGGCCATTGTAGTAATTGCTGTATGGGTATTCACTTCTGCTTATCATTCTGCAAGAGAACAATATCTTGATGGACATGAAAAAACAAAGCAGCTAGCAACAGAAAAAGGAAATTTGTCCTCTATTGATGCAATTGATACGTTTTATGGTCATATAAAATATCATGTCGTTTCAGGAGTGAATAAAAAAGATGAAAAGGTATATATATGGGTTCCACAAACGAACAAGAATCAAGATGTAACAATTAAAAAACAGTCTTCAGGAATAACAGCGAAACAAGCTATATCAAAGGTGAATCAAGAATACAATCCATTAGAAATCGTTGGTGTGAATTTAGGAATGGATGAAGGGATTCCAATTTGGGAAGTAAAGTATAGAGATCAGTCTGATCGCTATACATTTGATTTTGTAAACTTTTATGATGGAGAAATTATTAAACACATGGCTATAAAAAATAAAAAGGACTCATAGAAAGAGAATAGGAATGAGGCCTTTATTATTGTCATAATGAGCAAGTGCTGGAGCTAGACATAAAAAGAAAGTATAATACACTTATACTTTCTTTCAAATCTAAAAAAAGTATAATAATAAATGGTTTATACATACATGTTTAAGACATCCGAGCTTTGGAGGGAATCAATAGTGAAAACTACAATAGCAGAAGTAGGAAAATTTGTTGGTAAAGAAGTGACGATTGGTGCTTGGCTGGCAAACAAACGATCAAGCGGTAAAATTGCATTTTTACAACTAAGAGATGGAACTGGATTTATTCAAGGTGTTGTTGTAAAAGCTGAAGTTGATGAAACCATTTTTCAACAAGCTAAATCGATTACACAAGAAACTTCTATATATGTAACAGGAATTGTCCGTAAAGATGAAAGATCACCTTTCGGATATGAGTTAGGGATTACAAATATTCAGGTGATATCTGAATCTGTTGATTATCCTATCACACCTAAAGAACACGGTACTGAATTCCTAATGGATCATCGTCATTTATGGCTGCGTTCAAAACGTCAACATGCTGTGATGAAAATTAGAAATGAAATTATCCGGGCTACATACGAGTTCTTTAATATAGAAGGCTTTGTGAAAGTTGATCCGCCAATTTTAACAGGGAGTGCTCCTGAAGGAACATCAGAGCTTTTCCATACAAAATATTTTGATGAGGATGCATACCTCTCGCAAAGTGGCCAGCTTTATATGGAAGCAGCTGCAATGGCGCTAGGAAAAGTTTTTTCATTTGGACCGACATTTAGAGCAGAAAAATCAAAAACTCGTCGTCATTTAATTGAATTTTGGATGATTGAGCCTGAAATGGCCTTTTATGAATTTGAGGATAATTTACAAGTTCAGGAATCATATGTATCATATATCGTTCAAAGTGTTCTTAAAAACTGTTCTTTAGAATTAAATACCTTAGGTAGAGATACATCTAAATTAGAAAAGATTGTTGCGCCATTTCCACGTATCAAATATGACGATGCGATTAAATTCCTTCACGAGAAAGGATTTACGGAAATTAAGTGGGGGGATGATTTTGGAGCCCCACATGAAACAGCAATAGCAGAAGCTTATGATAAACCGGTATTTATCACTCATTATCCTACAAGCTTAAAACCATTCTACATGCAACCAGATTCAACACGTGAAGATGTTGTTTTATGTGCAGATCTAATTGCACCAGAGGGATATGGTGAAATTATTGGTGGCTCTGAGCGTATTCACGACGCTGAATTACTAAAGCAGCGTTTAGATGATCATAAGTTAGATAAAGAAGCTTATAATTGGTATTTACAGCTAAGACAATATGGATCTGTTCCACATTCAGGCTTTGGTCTTGGACTAGAACGAACAGTTGCATGGATTAGCGGTGTAGAACATGTTCGAGAAACGATACCATTTCCACGTTTATTAAACAGACTATATCCATAATATAATGAAAATGGCTCTTAATAGCTTTTATAGCTCATAAAGAGCCGTTTTTATGTTTTGGAAAAAAATAACCCAGATTGATTTTATACATGAGCGGAGTGGTCATGTTATACTTGAAGGTGAGGTGTGTTTGATGAATAAAGACCAATTTATTTATATGCAAGAAACTGGAAGTGTCTCAATACCAGTTATTTTATTTAATTACTATGCCAAGTTAGGCTTAAATGAAGAGGAATTTATGATGATCCTCCAAGTAAGGAAATTTAAACAAATTGGTAATCAATTTCCTACTCCAACTGAGCTTTCCGAACACATGTCAATCTCAACTTCAGATTGTACGTCTATCTTAAGAAGCTTAATTCAAAGAGGTTTTTTAACAATTGAAGAATGTGAAGCAAATACCATTCTTTATGAAAATTACTCTTTAAAACCGCTTTGGAACAAGTTATATTCCTATTTAACTCAAGAAAATCAAATAAAAGCACAGGAACAAAGTAAGCAAGAGGACGAAAGTTTATATACAATATTTGAAAATGAATTTGGCAGACCATTGTCACCATTTGAGTGTGAAACATTAGCTATTTGGATTGATCAAGAGGATTATGATCCTGTTATTATTAAAGCTGCTTTAAGGGAAGCAGTCATGTCAGGGAAATTGAACTTTCGCTATATCGATAGAATTCTTTTTGAATGGAAGAAGAATGGGATTCGTACCATTGATCAAGCACGAAATCATGCTAAAAAATTCCGACAGAATCAAAGTAATGCTTCTACACAACAAGTACATCAAGATGAGTATAAACGAAAAGTTCCGTTTTATAATTGGCTCGAGAGCTAGCGTTTAGCTCTCTTTTTAATCTCATTAAAACAGGTAGTAAAACCAATACCCTTGATTTTGGTGAATCAAAGCTAATAAGGGGAGGGAGGACTGCCAGTAAAGATCAGACGAAGTACCAAGGGGGCCAACAACGACTTGTCAAGCCGAAAACACATGAAGGTGGCATTCTAAGCGTGATAAGTACGC
This sequence comes from Metabacillus sediminilitoris, assembly GCF_009720625.1. Classification (NCBI taxonomy): domain Bacteria; kingdom Bacillati; phylum Bacillota; class Bacilli; order Caryophanales; family Bacillaceae; genus Metabacillus; species Metabacillus sediminilitoris. Next base: position 3,430,506 of record NZ_CP046266.1, on the reverse strand, counting down.
AATCATTAGTAGGGCTAAAAGAAACCCTACAAATGAAAGTCTCGCTTTTTGGCGAATATTAGAAGGTGATAATATGTTAACGAAAATTCAAATTCGAGAATGTTTAGATACATTTGAACAAATGTTTCCTGATGCACATTGTGAATTAATTCATGCTAATCCATTTGAACTTGTTATTGCTGTTGCATTATCCGCTCAATGTACAGATGCACTTGTAAATAAAGTGACCAAAAATCTCTTTCAGAAATATAAAACACCAGAAGATTACCTTGCTGTTTCATTAGAGGAATTACAATCAGATATAAGGTCCATTGGCTTGTATCGCAATAAAGCGAAAAATATCCGCCGTCTCTGTGAAACGCTTTTAGAACAATATAATGGTCAGGTTCCAAATCAACATGAAGAATTAACTAAACTTGCTGGTGTTGGCCGGAAAACAGCTAATGTTGTTATGTCGGTAGCATTTGGTGAACCTGCGATTGCAGTTGATACACATGTAGAAAGAGTTAGCAAACGATTAGGAATTTGTCGCTGGAAGGATTCAGTTTTAGAAGTGGAAAAAACATTAATGAGAAAAATTCCAAAAGAAGAATGGTCACAAACACATCATAGAATGATTTTTTTCGGCAGATATCATTGTAAAGCTCAATCTCCAAAATGTGAAATTTGTCCACTTTTACACTTATGTAGAGAAGGACAGAAGCGGATGAAAAAGGTAATATCTACTAATGCTAAATAATAAAAATGATGAATTTCTAGTTCCAGAATCATTTCTAATCCAACCATTTTTTGATATTGACTCAACATTTGCAGTTTTTCAAGATGGGTTAGAATTTGCGACAATCATCAAAAAGGAACCTTTATATTATGATATGCTGCAGGTTATAAAAAGTCAGTTGGTTGAGGAACCATGGAGAAATTTAGATAAAACCATTCCAATTATATTAAAGCAATGGAAAGAACTTAAACCTGAAGTTTATGAAGGATATAAAAAAAGAGGCAGCACACAAAATAAGAGTGTAATCATTCAAAGCCTTTCATTATTTATTGTTTGTCTATTCTGGATGAATGAATCATCTGTTCCCACTTTGAAAGTGAAAAATATGCGGATTTCAGAATTACAAATAACGCCGATTAATTGTGAAGAACGTTTAACATTTGTACTTAGCAACCCTATGAAATACCATTCCTTTGTACAATTAGATCAATTATTTGCTGAACTTGAAAAATCTTATTTTAAAAAACAAGCAATTAAAAAGTTAAAAAGGGATTACTCGTCTTGAGTAATCCCTTTTAATTATTAGTGGAGAGTTACAATTCTTATTCTCCATCATTATTATTTTGTTGTTCCTCATCCTCTTTACCAGCGTTGTTTTGAGGTGGGGTAGTAGCTTCAGTTGAAGGCGGAGTTTGTTCTGTATCACCCTCATTTTCTGTATCTTCTTGGTTTTCTCCGTTGCCATTACCACCATTATTATTTTCATTTCCATTTCCATTGCTATTCCCATTGCCGTTGCCATTTTCATTCTCGTTTTCGTTCTCGTTCTCGTTCTGATCATCATTTTGATCTTCACCATTTTGTACATCATCACCTTGACCTTCTTCAACAGGGAGCTCTGGAACGTCTACCTCTGGCTCAGGTACCTGTATTTTCGTTGCAGCAGCATCGCTTCGAGTATTTTCAGCACTTACTGCCACGACTTGGAATGTGTATATGGCTCCAGGGATAACATTACCTACCTGATACGAGGTATTTTTAGAGTTTGCTACGACATTGTAAGGTCCTTCATCTGTAGATTGACTTACCTCAAATGTAACATCTTGATCATGACTCCAATTTACTGTAATTGTATTTGAAACTTGATCATAGTTAATATTTAAATTTGAAGGTTTCTTAGGCTTTTCAGGCTTTTCGTATTTCTTTGAAACCTTTTTAGGCTCTTCACCTTTTACAAAATATTCATACCTTATTTTACTTGAAGGAGTATAGTCACTTGCTAATACAGCCTCACTCGAACCTATTTCTACTGCTCTTTTAACTACACTATCAGGTTGTTCGAAATCTGATGTATCTCCTTCTGCTACAGTAGTAAAGACTTCTTTAAAAATAGCACGTGCAAGTCTTTGATCAGAAGAATCTAAATACACCTTATCACTATCTTTCGAAATATTGTATCCAGTCCAGACTGCTGCAGTATAGTTTGGATTATAACCGACAAACCAGGCATCTTTGGCTGCTCCAGAAGGTACATTGTATTTTGCTTTATCCTCTGGAGTAAAGTTTGTTGTACCAGTTTTACCTGCAATATTAATTGGAGGCGAATTGACAGATTTACCAGTACCATATTCAACAACTGATTTCATCATGTCAGTAATCATAAACGCTGTATAATCACTCATTGCAGCTTCTGGCTCAGGTGCAAGACTAATTTCTGTTCCATCACTTAAGACAATTTTCTTAACCGTATGCGGCTCGATAAAAATACCATTATTACCAAAGGCACTGAAAGCACCAGCCATTTGCAGAGGGGAAACACCATCATTAAATCCGCCGATCGCATATGATTCATATATTTCATCAAGTGGAATGCCAAGGCCCTGAGCAAATTTCTGAGCTTTTTCTAAACCAACTTCTTGTATTGCTTTTACAGCTGGAATATTTCTTGAATCAGCTAAAGCATTACGAATTGACATTTCACCCTTATAACTTCTATCCCAGTTGTTAATAGGAGTACCATCACTGTAAGAATATGGTGCATCAGTGATTTGCTTGTAAGTTGACCATTTTAAATGTTCGATAGCCGGACCATAATCCAGTACAGGCTTTATAACAGATCCTGGCTGACGTTTCGTATCTGTTGCATAATTATATCCTCCTACCGGCTGATTGCGGCCGCCGCCAAGTGCTCGAATTTCACCTGTCTTTGTATCGACTAAGGCAATACCTGCTTGAAGTTCCTCATCAGGAAATTCAATTTCATCACCATTTAGAACATTTTCTACCGTATCCTGTGCCTCAGGATCTAATGTAGTATAGATTTCTAATCCTGCTGAACCTGCATCAATATCGGTTTTTTCTTTTATTTCCTCAATAACTTCGCCGACAAATGCATGGTATGGATTGGCTTTTTCTGTTGGTTCAACAACAGTGGATTGTACTGGTACTTTTTTTGCTTCATTTGCCTCAGCTTCTGTAATAAAACCATGCTTAGCCATTAATGATAAAACAATATTTCTTCGTTTTTCAGCTTTTTCTGGACTTGTTCTAGGGTTATAGTTATTAGGACTTTGTGGCATACCTGCAATCATTGCAGCCTCATGGAGCTCTAGATCACCTAATTCTTTTCCATAAAATGACTCAGCAGCTTGGGCAACACCATAAATATTACCTGCAAAGTAAATTTTATTTAAATACATTTCCAGAATCTCTTGTTTTGAATATTTTTGTTCTAATTGAAAGGCTAACCATACTTCTTGAACTTTACGTGTAATCGTCTTATCTGTCGTTAAAAGTGAGTTTTTAATAACCTGCTGAGTGATCGTACTGCCGCCTTCAGCTCCAAATCCTTCTTGTAGATTCGCTACTAATGCTCCGCCTAAGCGGATAAAGTCAACACCGCTATGCTCATAAAAACGTGCATCCTCAGTTGCAAGAACGGCATCTTCAAGAACTTTAGGAATATCTTCATAAGGGGTATACGTCCGTTTAACTTGACCAAACTCAGTAATTTCCTCGCCATTAATATCGTAAACTTTAGAAGAGAATGAATCCTTAAGTTTTTTATCATCTAATGGTGGAGCACCGGCTACAATCGCTGCGAATGTAATTCCGCCTGCAACCATACCAACTATACCAATTGCAAGTAAAGTTAAAAGAATCTTCTTCCACAATGGTGCAGACTTATTTAATTTTTTCTTTTTTGGTTTTTTATTATTTGCAGATTTTTGAGCCTGTTGTTTTTTTCTTTCTTCACGACTCGTATATTGTTCAGACATATACTACCAACCTTTCATAATAGGCCTTTAAATAAAAAGGGTTATTATAAGTTTCCAAAATTTTTATAAGGAAAATACCTTAAAAATATAGTTTATCGATAATTTTTAGATAGTCAATCCTTGCTTGATACCCTAACGGAATTTTGTATCCTATTTCAATTAGTTCATTATACGTAAATGATTTTCTTCCACCAGCTTCTTGACGTTTCCAAAATGTTAAGAGGTGCTGTGCTTCTAAAAAATAAATTTCATTAAATGCTGATAAAATAACAAAGCAGATTCCACCTTGATGTAAGACATTTTCCATATGAACAATCTGATGTTCATGAAAATTTTGCAAAGGAAATGACGTTTTATTTTTTGTTTCCTTTGCTTCAAAATCAATGTATTTCCCGCGATAAATGCCATTATAATCAGTTGTTGAGCTTTGTTTAAAATAGGCTTCTTTGATGACAGCAGCACTTCTTCTTGGATAATCAACATTGACGATTTGAACAGGTGTTGGCTTTTTATGTATAACGGCAAGGTTATTTTCTAAATAATATTTATTTGTTTCATTTAGATCATCTTCAAGTATCATACCTCGATTGCTATATGTAAGTGTTTTTTGTTTTTTTTGCTCCACTTGTGCCTTTGGCTGATAAGGCTTTCCATTCGGGTAATGAAAAATCATACTTTACCTCCTAACTAAAACTACACTTATCATATCAAAAATATCAAGAAAGAGATGATAAAAAAGTTTCAATTTTGTAAATGTGTACATTTTCTTCAAGTTGGAGACGATACAGAATATGAGGTGAAGTCATGTTCATCAAAAAAAAACGATTAGATTTGGCTACATTGGAACCCAACGATGACGAAATCGTCTCACATATAGTTAATACGACAAATAATAAAAATTATGACAATATATCTAGGACAAAGGCATATGAAGATTTTTATTTTCGACATCCCGAAATTAAATGGGCATATCTAGCTAGCATGGTTTCAAGGAATGCAGGGTGGAGCATGACAGATTTACAAGGAAAATGGCTTAGAAAAGCTTTAAGTATTGAGCAAAGAAGCCTGCTGTTTATGACCTATGAACATGCAAATTGGACAATCTTTCAGGATGCATACCCACAACTTCTGCTGTATGAGTGGTCAAAAAAACGTAATAAACCTTTATTTTATTTATTAAATGCCTTTCAAGTATCTCATTTTATGGAAATAGAATGGACTCGATTTTGGCAAGAAGATCAAACAGAGCGATTATTGACAGCACTTATCATAAATGAACAAAACATTATACAAAACCCGGTTATAGATAACAAAAAATATAAAGACAAAGTGTTTAAAACGATACCATATAAGATTCAGGATCGATTCCATTTTAGTACAGTCGTATTTCCAATTTTAAGCGGTAAATTGTTCGGTTTTTCAGTTTCAAAATTTAATCATTTAAAAAATAGAATTGAGCTTGGAAAACAGCTGGCATGGTTATTATTTTCAGCAGGTTTATATGATCAATTTATTACGTTTTCAAAATCTGTTCCACATACAGGCTCGCGATATGATTACGAACGATATTTTCCCGAATTTCGAAAAAGAGAAACACCTTTATTACGGACGAGTTATCCAATGGTTTCACATTCAATAGACGAAAATAGAAAAGATTGGTTTCATGGTCAAGATACAGAAAAGTGGTTTAAGGAGAAAAAAGTACCTAATCATTATGAATTAACTGAGTGGTTCAAGCATAAACAAGATCAATTGCATTTACTCACATTGCTGCAAGAATATTGGAGGAATGGTTAAAAGAAAGCAAGGACAATGTCCTTGCTTTTTTCGTACTAAAATAAAATTTTTAAAACGGTGATTAAGTTGATGGACGATTAGGCCCATCTAATTTTTTATCTCCAGTCGTGAAGCGACCTTTTTCTTCAGTTGTTTGTTGTTGTTTGCCTTTTGGTTTTTTTGCCATTTTTAGCACCTCCTAGTAAATAGTTTGTTCAAACCTTTTTGTTTCATTCAAGTAATAAGAAATGTCGAAGAATGCTTTTTTTCACTTTCTTTGACGAATAGAAACTACTTTTGTCAAGTGGGAAGGTAATCAAATTTATTCAGAGAATTAGTAGCATAAAGAGGAGGGAGAAAGATGAAAAATATCATTGAAAAGAGTGTAATCGTAGGAAAATTAGCTGAATTAGAACAAGAACTTTTTGCACTTGAAGGTGTTTTTTTAGAGAAAATTTCGACTCAAAAAATGGAGATGAAATTAGAGGAAGATGCACTTCAAATTGACAAGCAGCTAACAGAAATGATTTCTAGAGTTGATAGGGATAGAGAAGCACATCTAAATAATGATAATAATCAGTTTCATGCTTCCTGCTTTCCTTTTATAGCAACAAATCTAAAATATGCGAAATAAATTTGTATCTGATATGATTAGATCTGAGGTGAACTTCATGAATCTAATTTCAACATCAAAAGATCTTCTGCAACAATTAAATGAATGTAAAGATAGATTTGAAAAAATTATTCAAAAACCAGAAAAAACAGAAGCTTTATTTTATAAAGAAGTAAGACCTGCTTTTGAGTTGGTCATGAATCAGGCGAATAAATGGAAACCCTTAGCTGAAGCATGGGTAAAGAATCGAAAACCTAAATATATCCATCTTTCACAAATTGAATCAACAATTGAAAATATTGAACAAATTGTGTTGCAATCTTTTTATAAAGATATTAATAAGCAAAGATTTCACAATTTACATCATTCTGTCGAATATATAATTAAAAGTATTCTTGCTGAAATTGATGACGTGCTTTGACGTTCAAACTCTAGATAACCACTATTGAAGGAAAAATGATAAAGTAAGTTAGCATTTATTTCACTTTTCCTTATATCCGTTGATCAATCTCAGTGTTTCAATTATAAAGGACAATTCTCCAGCTAAACGACGGGTATTGTCCTTCAAGGTTATAAGAGGGGAAATTCTCCATGTATTCCAAGGAGGATTGTTTTTCGTTAACTTTGTAATAGTCTTGATACTGATTTTTACACGAAAGGAAACACACTGTGAATCGAATGTGTTTCCCTTACATATGTCTTTAAAATGTAGACGTTTATATATTTGAAAGGTACCTTTACATATATTAATTCAATTATTATATTCTTATTTCTCGACTTTAACTGTCACAGGAGCTTGATTTTCGCTTGCAACCGGTTCAATAGCATATCCTAAATGTTCTATTTTCTTTTCTACAACCTGTTGACCATGTTTTGGAATTGTTGGTTCATGTCCTCGTTCTTTATGATTAAAATGTTTTCCTCTAGCCATGCTCGAAAAACCTCCTTTAATTGTTACACTTCTAATATGAGCAAATTCACACACAAACATGTATTCAATTGTTTCACCAGATGGGCATTTACATCATATAGTAAAAACAACCAAGGTTCCGATTATTGGAAGGAGGAAGAAAATTGAATCAGCAATATCCAATTTTTCATAGAAGACCAAGAAGAAGTCAAAATGGATTTTATCAGCCTTTTTCATCTATTAATCCATATGAACAGCCGTCATTTCAACAATTTGCGCAAAATGAGCACCCTTCTATGTTACAACATTCGTTCCAAAACCAATACCAGCCCCAGCAACCATTTCAACAAGTATATCAACAACCATATCAAAATTCGTTTCAGCCCTATTATGGAAATGGTAGTAATATAAATGGGCAATTTGTAAATACACCATATCCGACACCATATCCAAAACCAGCGCCAAATTTTAAACAACAGCCTACGGGAATTCAATCGGTCATTTCACAATTCAAGAAATCAGATGGGCAACTAGATATTAATAAGATGATGGACACTGCAGGACAAATGATGAGTGCTGTAAACCAAATGGGGGGGCTTTTTAAAGGAGTGACCTCAATGTTTAAGTAATTCATAATTTATGTTTTATACACGGGCAGTAATACCCTCCAATATGCTTAGTAGATCACGAAGCAAAGGTGGTGGGTTACCGCCCGTCATTATGTGAAAAAGACATGATCTTTTAGACAGGGTAATTAGAAAAGAATACTTACCGTATACTCTTTTTAAAATTGGATTCCAGTAATTGTTTGACTTCATTATAGGATAATCCAGATTTTGCATTTAAGCGTTTGACTTCATTCACATCAGTATTAGAAAATTTCTTTGTGCTAAAAGGTTTCATTATGCTCATATCCTAATTGTTTATCCTCCATTCGTTCTTTTCTTACACGAAGTGCATAATTAGCACTCTGTAAGTTGGTGATGGCAATTGAATTTTCAGGACAAGCGAACTCTCCGTTTTGATGGGATTTTAGTTTTTCAACAAGGACATTAATTACGTCTTCAACTTGACAGCCATTAACCCCTTCTTTATCAATTGCTCCTGTTTGGAATTTGATATTGATGTAATGATTACTGTTTCTATTCATGAAAGCCTCCATTTGAAAATTTAGATTAACAATTCATAAACTTCATTTAACTGATTACCTCTTACAAAGTCTTGTTCATCAAATGCGTATTTAATTTCATCTGGTAAAATATTGTTTAAAAATTGAATTTCTTCCTCATCAAGTGCTAGGACAAAATCCTTCTCTGAGTTAAATTGCCCTTTTTCTATTTTCTTGCTGATTCTACTACCAACAGAGCTTCTATCATAATTAGATAAAGATTCAATTAAATATCCAATTGTAAAATCCATGTCCATCAGTCCTTAAAAAAGTTTTTAAATCTTGTTGAAGAATTCCTATTCGTTGCATAAGGATTTTCTTTTTCGTTATTTTCTTGATCTAAATTTGTTTTTATCACAAGAGTAGGGGATGATGTTGGCTCCGCTATAATACGATCTGTTAGTTCATTAAAGTCAGGCAGCTCTATTTTATGTTTATCCATTTTCACACCTCCAATTATAGTGTTTGATGTGATAACTTTTTCTCTCACGTTAATATTTGGTTTTTTTTATTAGTCATTTTTTTCACCTAATGTGAAATCATATATTTGAGGAGTGATTTTATGGGTGTAAATAAGCAAAAGCAAATTCAAAAAAACGACGTAACAACATCAGCAAAAGATTTAGCTAAAGATCCAACCCCAGAAGAAAATCCAAAGTATGGAAGTAAATCACATAAAAACAGCTAAGGTCAGACTCTTCGTCTGACCCTTTACAATATGTGGTGATGATTATGTTCAATCTTCATCGATAAGAATTTTCTTTGCCTTTTTAGGAATAGTGACTGTTAATAAGCCTTTTTTAAATTTCGTTTTTATGTCATGTTCTTTTACCGAATAAGGGAGTAGAATTGTTCTTGATATGCTATCGAGGGATGTAAAATTTCTAAATGTCGAAGAATTTTCATTGAATTCTTTTATTTCTTCACGATTTGTAATTGAAATTGTTAAATACTGATCAAAAAGCTCGAGTTTAATTTGTTCTTTTTTTACTGGAGGAATTTTTAAATTGATGACACATGTTTTATCTGTTTCAAAGGTATTAACATTAATATGGTGGTGTGGAAAAGAATCTGTAATCATCGTATCAAATTCATTCATAAATTGCTGTAAAGGCTCCGAGCGGAAAAACTGATCGACAATTTGAAAAAAATCAAGCTGCTCACTTTGTTGTTGAGTGTTTTGCTTAATTAAATCATTTTTCTTACGCAAAATTATAGCCTCCTTATCATGAATCATTTAAAATTATTATATGAAGAGTTAGAAAAAAGGTTAAATATACTAACTTGTTCTAAAGATTAAGAAATGAATTTTCGTTTTAAAGGAAAGTGAAGGGGTAAGTTAAAAATAAAAAGAGTTTCACGAAAAGAGGCGGTTATATGATTAAATCATTTTTTAACAAAAAGAAAAAGGTAACAGAGGAATCAATTACAGCTCCATTAACAGGAAGGCTATTAAACCTTGAGGAAGTACCAGATCCTGTTTTTTCTCAAAAATTAATGGGAGAGGGAATGGCAATTGAACCGACTGAAGGGACGATTGTAGCTCCTATAGATGGACAAGTTATTCAAATTTTTCACACGAAGCATGCAATTGGACTTCGTTCAGCAGCAACTGGGATTGAGTTGCTCATTCATATTGGACTTGAGACAGTAAATATGAAAGGTGAGGGTTTTGAAGTACATGTTAATGAGGGACAGAAAGTCCAAGTTGGTGACAAATTAATTACGGCAAACCTTTCCTTAATAAAAGAAAAAGCAGCAAGTACAATTACTCCTATCATCATCACGAATTCGGACATCGTAGATAAAATCGATAAAGCAACTACCACTGATGATGTGTTAAAAGGCTCTTCACAAATATTTGGTGTCCAAATAAAATAAATGAAAAAAGCAGAAATTTTTCTGCTTTTTTTGATACAAATTATACCTCTTTCCTTACGAACGTTTATTCGATAAAATAGATTATACGATCTTAGGTCGAGGAAATGAGGTTGTATAAAGATGGAATTTAGAAAATCATTATCAAATTTACTTGATTCTTTAAAAAATGACCAAGAATATAGTGAACAAATTGTTCATTGGCATACAATACCACCAAAAGAAGCTGATCTCGTAAAATTACCGTCTGAGTTAGACAAACGATTGAAAACAACTTTGCAATCGAGAGGTATTACGGCATTATATACACATCAAGATGAAGCTTTTCAGCTCGCAAAGAACGGTTCACATTTTGTTGCTGTTACACCTACAGCATCAGGGAAAACATTATGTTATAACTTACCTGTATTACAACAAATTTTGAATAATGAAAATAGTCGGGCATTATATCTTTTTCCAACAAAAGCTTTAGCTCAAGATCAAAAATCCGAACTGAATGAAATCATATCTGAGATGGGTGTTCAATTAAATTCATATACATATGATGGTGATACTTCACCTTCGATTCGTCAAAAAGTCAGGAAAGCAGGACATATTGTAATTACAAATCCTGATATGCTTCATTCAGCTATATTACCGCATCATACCAAATGGGTATCTCTGTTCGAAAACTTAAAATACATTGTTATAGATGAACTTCATATTTATAGAGGAATATTTGGGAGTCATGTTGCAAATGTCATCAGACGTTTAAAACGAATTTGTGCATTTTACGGAAGTAACCCACAGTTTATATGTACCTCGGCAACAATAGCTAATCCAAAGGAATTAGCTGAAACTCTGACAGGTACATCAATGGAGCTTATCTCTAAGAATGGAGCGCCATCTAGTAAAAAACACTTTATCTTTTATAATCCCCCAGTTGTAAACAAACCTTTAAATATTAGAAAAAGTGCAACACTAGAAGTCCGAAAGCTAGCTGGTCAATTTCTTAAAAATAAAATTCAAACAATCGTATTCGCTCGAAGTCGGGTGAGGGTTGAAATTATTTTAACGTACTTACAGCAATTGATAAAAAATGAGCTTAAGCAAAAATCAATTCGCGGCTACCGTGGTGGATATTTACCGAAACAAAGACGAGAAATCGAACAAGGTTTACGAAATGGAGAGGTGCTGGGTGTTGTTAGTACAAATGCCCTGGAACTTGGTGTTGATATCGGCAGGCTTCAAGTTTGCATTATGACAGGCTATCCAGGGACAATTGCAAGTGCTTGGCAGCAAGCAGGCAGGGCAGGCCGGAGACAGGGCGAGGCTGTCATCATAATGGTAGCAAGTTCAAGCCCGCTTGATCAGTACATCATCCAAAATCCTCGTTATTTCTTCGATCAAAATCCTGAAACGGCGATTATTAATCCAGAAAATTTAGTCGTACTCGTAGATCACTTAAAATGTGCTGCATTTGAGCTTCCTTTTAAAGATGGTGATACGTTTGATGGATTAGAGTTAGAGGATATTTTACAGTTTTTAGCAGAAGAGCGAGTGTTATATTATAATGATCACACCTATCATTGGATGAATGATTCATTTCCTGCCCATAATATTAGCCTTCGTTCAGCATCACAAGAAAATGTGATTATTATTGATCAAACCAATATTGCACATGTAAAAGTAATCGGAGAAATGGATCGATTTAGTGCGATGACACTCCTTCATGATGAAGCGATTTATTTACATCAAGGCGTTCAATTTCAGGTGGAAAAGCTTGATTGGGAAGAAAAAAAGGCGTTTGTAAGAGAAGTCGATGTTGATTATTTCACAGATGCAAATTTAGCTGTACAACTGAAAGTTCTTGAAGAGGATTTATTACAAGAAAAAGAAAATACTGTATATGGTTTTGGTGATGTAACAGTACAAGCAATGGCAACAATTTTTAAAAAGATAAAATTTGACACACACGAAAACATAGGATCCGGACCGATTTATCTACCTGAGGAAGAGCTGCATACAAATGCTGCATGGATGAGTTTACACGGTAACTTAAAGTCCAAAATGTCAGGAAAACGTCTTGAGGAATCATTAATTGGGGCAGCACATGTTCTTCAGCATGTCGGGCCATTAAAAGTAATGTGTGATCCTTCTGACTTACATGTTATCGCCCAAATAAAATCTGTCCATAATAATAAGCCTACCATCTTCTTATATGATCGATATCCCGGAGGAGTCGGATTGGCAAAAAAAATCTATGAAACAATGGATTCCGTCCTATATGAGGCAATAAATTTATTATCACAATGTCCATGTCTTGAAGGGTGTCCTTCATGTATTGGGACTGAAAGTATCTCAAATTCTATAAAAAATGATACCCTTCTTCTTCTTAAAAGCTTAAAGGATGAATCAATATGACATTAAAAAATAAATTAAATCGTTTAAAAAAGCATGTAGTAAGAGAAGAACATAATTCTATGAAGGAATTAGACGATCATAAATGTGTAGACCCTTTATGGAATGATCATCAATCAACCAATTATTCTTACGATGGCCAACACTGTATCATTAGGGAAGTTACCTATCCACTTGAATACCAGCATGGACTTTATCAACTTGGTGAATTTCATTCCATTGTATCGTTGTGGAACGAGAGTGACTTGTCGCACCCATTATCATGTAAAGGTCATCGTGCAAATGAACTATTTTTCTTTGATACTGAAACGACTGGACTCGGAGGAGGAGCAGGGAACACCATTTTTTTATTGGGTCAAGCCCAGGTTTTCCCAGATCGTGTTGTTGTGAAGCAGCATTTATTACCTAAGCCAGGTAATGAGGTTGCTTTATACCAAAGTTTTCTTCAAGGTATTAATAGTAAAACACTTGTCACATATAACGGAAAAGCTTTTGACTGGCCGCAGGTGAAAACTCGCCATACATTAATACGAGAATCAGTTCCTAGTCTTCCGGCCTTCGGACATTTTGATTTGTTCCACGCAGCTAGAAGGCTTTGGAAGAATGAGCTTGAATCAGTCCGTCTTGCAAATGTTGAAAAAGAAATTCTTCATATTTCTCGTGAAAATGATGTACCAGGCTTTTTAGCTCCTATGATTTATTTTCAGTTTGTAAAAGATCAAAAACCAGAGGTTATTATGGGTGTTTTAAAACATAATGAAATTGATGTTTTATCACTAATCACACTATATATCCATTTATCATTAAAGATATTAAAAACAGATAACGAGGCATCTGATGCTGAACATTTTGAAATTGCTAGATGGTTAGAATATGTAGGTGATGAAAAATCAGCTATACATGCGTACAAATCTTTAATGGAAAAGGGATCTGAAAATAAGCTTGAGGCGAAATTTGCACTTGCTATTCATCATAAAAAACATAAGGAATGGAATGAAGCTATTTCAGCATGGAAGGAGATCATTCAATCATCAAGAAACGAGGTGATTGTAAGAAAGTCAATGATCGAATTAGCTAAATATTATGAACATAAGAAAAGAGACTTTGAACAGGCGCTTCACTATAGTGTTCTTGTCTATAATAGGTTTAAAGAAAGTGATCATATCTCTGTCAGTTCTCAGGTGGATGAAATAGAAAAACGAATGGCTAGATTGAAGAGGAAATATTCCCCGGGTAAGCGCAAATAATGAGGAGATTCGCCAAAAATCTTAAGAATTTATGAATTTTTTTAATTATGCAAGATAACGATTGTAGATTTGTGGAGAACGATGTAAAATAGGGCGTTGTATAAACAATGTAGAGGGAGAAGAAAACCGTGTACAAAAGTATTTTTTACTTATTTTTCATCGTTGTTGTTTTAACCATTTTTATTTTGACAAACTTTAAAGACAGTTTCTATGCGTTTTTATAAAAATTAGGTACTTGCATTAGTACATGTATATCCCTTTCATCATAGGCTAGAAGTGTAAGCTAGATATTGATGGAAAGGAGAATAATTATGCATTGTAGACCAAAAGTATTAGCACCTATCGTACACCCTACTAAATGTTGTGTTCAAAATAATTATGCTGAAACAATCGTGCCACATATCCATCCACAACACACAACTATTGTAAACCATGATTTTTATAAGCACCAACACTATTTCCCGCAAACTCAATCAGTTGAGAACGAAGTAACACATCAACACTTTAATGTGTATGGCCAACCAACTCCAGGTTTTGGTGGTTTCGGAGGTCCAAGACCTCGTCCAGGATTTGGCTTTGGACCATTTGGTCGATAGTTTTTAAGAGTGGAGCTGATCCTTCAGCTCCTTTTTGTTAAACATAGTGTATGCGGATTAACTGTTTACTTTGAGTATTAGCGAACAAGAATTACAGGAGCTGCAAAAGGAAATAACCGCCCAAAAATTCATGTTTCTTACGTAATATATAGCAATAAAAACGATTTTTTATGAGGTTAAGGAGATAAATGTGAAGGTATTAACAATCTCTGGTTATAAATCATTTGAATTAGGAATATTTAAAAATGATGATCAAGCAGTACACTATATAAAAAAGGCAATCGAGAAATCATTAATAGAATATGTTGAAAATGGGCTGGAATGGGTAATCATAAGTGGACAGATGGGTGTAGAATTATGGGCAGCTGAAGTCGTTTTTGATCTGCAGCTTCAATATCCAGATATTAAACTCGCCATTTTAACGCCATTTCTGAATCAAGAAAGTAAATGGAATGAAACAAATAAAGAATATTATGAGTTTATTTTATCACAGGCTGATTTTGTTGATAGTATTACAAAAAGGGAATATGAAAGCCCGTTACAATTTAAACTTAAAAATGAATTTCTCCTTCGAAAAAGTGATGGGCTTCTCCTCCTTTATGATGAAGAAACTCAAGGCTCACCAAAATATTTATTAGAAGCAGCAAGAAAAAAACAAGAATCGACAGATTTCTTTATTTCTCTACTCGCTTTTTCCGATATACAAGTGATTGTAGAAGAAGAAAATATGAAAAATGAAGATTATTGGTGATTTATGTAAAAACATTCTAATGTAGTTGAAATTGACAATTTGTAAGATTTCTGAAAAAATATAGATTGATGATTTCGCTATGATGAGGTGAAAAATATGCTTTCGGATAAAATTAAATTAACGGCTAAGGAAATACTAGAAAGAGAATTCAAATCAGGTGTAAGAGGATATAAACAAGAGGAAGTTGACAAGTTTTTAGATCTTATTATAAAAGATTATGAAACATTCCATCAAGAAATTGAAGATCTTCAACAAGAAAACCTTCGTTTGAAAAAACAATTAGATGATACATATAAAAAACAGCAACCTGTTCAAACGAACACAACAAATTTCGATATTTTAAAACGATTATCAAATTTAGAGAAACATGTATTTGGAAGTAAACTGTTCGACTGATTATTCCTTTTTTTTACACTTGTTTTATTGAAGAATTTTATGTATACTTAGTTTTGTTGTTTCATTAATGACGTTCAGGTAATCGCTGCAATCTTTAGGGTTGTAGAGGAAAGTCCATGCTCGCACGGTGCTGAGATGCCCGTAGTGTTCGTGCCTAGCGAAATCATAAGCTAGGGCAGATCGAGCTTTTTGCTCGGCTGACGGCAGGGAAAAAGCCTAAGTCTTCGGATATGGCTTGAATACCTTGAAAGTGCCACAGTGACGGAGTCTTACAAGAAATTGTAAGAGTGGAACGGGGTAAACCCCACGAGCGAGAAACCCAAATAATGGTAGGGGCACCTTCTTGGAGGAATTGAACGAAGAGGAGGACAGAGGTATTTTAATACTTCTGTAGATAGATGATTACCACCTGAGTACGAGGCATTGCCGTTTGCAGTACGAAGGCACAAAACATGGCTTATCGAACGTTATTAATCAGTATGAAATTCAATGCGACAGGGGCTGATGTAATCAGCCCCTTTTCATTTACATATTTTAAGGTTAGATCATAGTAAATTAGACAATGATGATAGATAAATCACATAAGTCTTACTAAAGGAATTTATGAAACATACGTTAGGTAGGGTGAAAAAATGAAAAAGCTATCACTTATTGCAACATCGGCAATGGGACTTGAGGCGATTGTCGGAAAAGAAGTAAAGGATCTAGGATATGATTGTAAGATTGAAAATGGCAAGGTTACTTTTGAAGCGGATGAATTAGCGATTTGCCGATCTAATTTATGGTTGAGAACAGCAGATCGTATCAAAATTAAAGTAGGAGAATTTCACGCCAGAACCTTTGATGAGCTATTTGAAAAAACAAAAGCTTTAAACTGGGGTGATTACTTACCTGAAAACGCAGAATTTCCTGTTATTGGAAAATCAGTAAAATCTACTTTAGCAAGTGTGCCAGATTGTCAGGGAATTGTAAAAAAAGCGGTTGTAGAAAAATTAAAGACACATTATAAAACAACTGGTTGGTTTTCAGAAAATGGACCACTTTACCGCATTGAAGTTGCACTATTAAAAGATATTGCCACAATTACGATTGATGCAAGCGGTACTGGATTACATAAACGCGGCTTCCGAATTAACCAAGGTGGAGCTCCGATAAAAGAAACGCTCGCTGCTGCACTGATTCTATTAACGAGATGGACACCAGATCGTCCATTTGTTGACCCGTTTTGCGGATCAGGTACAATTCCAATGGAAGCAGCACTTATCGGTCAAAATATTGCTCCAGGCTTTAATCGTGAATTTGCTTCGGAAAATTGGCATTGGATAGGAAAAGATAAATGGGATCTAGCAAGGCAGGAAGTGGAAGAAAAAGCAAATTACGATCAGCCTCTAGATATACAAGCATCTGATATAGACCATCGAATGATTTCAATCGCAGAAGCAAATGCAGAGGAAGCAGGATTGCGTGATTTGATAAATTTTAAGCAAATGCAAGTTAAGGATTTTACAACGACAAAGGAATTCGGTGTCATTGTCGGAAATCCGCCGTATGGTGAGCGTCTGGGCGAAAAAAGAGCGGTTGAGCAAATGTATAAAGAGATGGGTCAAGCATTTGCTCCATTGGATACATGGAGTATTTATATGCTTACTTCTCATGAAGGTTTTGAGGAGCTGTACGGAAAACCAGCAACAAAAAAACGGAAACTATTTAATGGTTTTATCAAAACTGATTTTTATCAATATTGGTCTAATGTACGTCCTCCGCGTAATAAGGATTGACAAAACAATAAGATGTTTGTAAAAAAAACTAGTAGGATTCTGTTCATCATTCTTGATATAATCAAGAAAATGGGAGGTGAAAAAAATGTCCTCAATTATTGAACAGCTTGGACCAAAATATTTTTCTTTAGAAGCTGCCCGTGTGGATGCTAGTCCAACAGAATTTATTATTACGAATGATGATGGAAATACATACTATATTGTGACTCCTGAAAGATTAACAAACGAGATAGTTGAACTTGGATATAAAAAGGTAGAAGGCGAAGAGTAAATTTCTCTTCGTTTTTCTTTTTAGCATAGAGTTTATCCAATTTCATGAAAAGTTTATATACCATCTCCAAAAAACACTCCTTTCATTTGCCTCTAAACCTCCTTTTTATCACCTATTCTTCTAAGTTTATGATTAGTTCAGCATAAATTTAATTGAACTTGTCTAAAATAAAATCATCATGTTAAGTACTATATATAATCCCCTACAACATAAAATGGAATAAATAGTATATTTTTTAGAAAATGAATTATTTTGAAAGGTGGATTGTTTATATGTATGATGATCAGCAATTTCAGCTAATTTCGAAGGCATTAAGTTCAACCAAGCAATCGTTAGTAGAACAAATTGGGTATGAATCTTCTGCTGTTCTTCAGATTGGACAGGCAAAAGAAGACATGATTAAAGCTCTTGCACATGCTTCCTCAATTGATCATCAACTTATTGTAGATACATTATTTGATGAATAAGAAAATGATCTTTTATTTGTAGCAGGTTTTAAAAGAAAATAACGGATGTTTTTATAATAAATGGAGTAGCCGGATAGGCTTACTCCATTTTTCATGAATAACTATTTGACTTCTTATTAAATTAATAAGATAATTATTTATTGCGGATAAAAACGAAATTGAAAAATACTGGAGGAAGCGTACATGGTAACAGCACGTTTGCCTTTTACGATATCAAAGGATGAGAGCTTTTATCAAGCTTTAAATAACTGGATAGGAGATGTATTTTACGACATCCTTCCTGAAAAAGGCTTTGAGGAAAGAGACGAACAAATTTTTATGGCCTTTCAATTGGAGCGGGCCTACCAAGAGAAAAAAGTCATGTTCGCTGAAGCAGGGGTTGGAACAGGGAAAACAATCGTATACCTGCTATATGCATTATCTTATGCTAGATATACTGGTAAACCAGCAATTATTGCTTGTGCAGACGAAACATTAATTGAACAATTAGTAAAACAGGAGGGCGACATTGCGAAGCTTTCCAAGTATCTAGATTTACAAATGGATGTACGATTAAGTAAATCACATAGTCAATATCTCTGTTTAAATAAACTAGATGAGGCAATACAAAAAACAGGTGATGAAAAGTACTTAGATTTATATCAGACATTACCCGATTTTGTTCACGAAAAAGCGGGTATGCAGCAATTTTCAGCATATGGTGATCGCAAAGAATTCGGTCATCTTAATGATGAGGAGTGGAACAAGATAGGCTGGGATACCTTTCAAGATTGTTTTACTTGCTCACAAAGACATCGTTGCGGGTTAACATTGTCGCGCGATTATTATCGAAAGGCAACCGATATTATTGTTTGCTCACATGATTATTTTATGGAGCATGTATGGACCTATGACTCTAGAAAGCGTGAAGGGCAAATGCCATTACTTCCTGAGTATAGCAGTGTTGTGTTTGATGAAGGCCATTTATTGGAATTTGCAGCACAAAAGGCACTTACATATCGAGTCAAGCAAAGTTCATTACAAGTCTTTCTTGAAAGACTGCTTCAAAATGAAATTCGAGAAGAACTAGCCTATTTAGTAGAAGATGCATTAGCTATAAATGATGAATTTTTTGATGAATTACAAGAATGTACTACACAAGTAGAAGGTTCAAATCGCCTAAGAATACATAGCAAGACAAGGCTTCAATCAACGGCAAAATTACTTCAGCGTAAATTATCTGAAATTAGCGAAGCACTTGTATTTGAAGGCGAGCTATTTACAATTGGTGACTATGAATTAAAAATTGTTGAAGAATATATTGATCAAATGGAGTATTCACTATCATTATTTAATCAAAAAAATAATGCTGTAAGCTGGGTTGAAGTGAAAAATGATGATTATAGTTTAGTGATTATGCCTCGAAAGGTTGAAGAGGTGTTAAAGGAGAGTGTATTTTCTAAGAAAATACCGTTTATTTTCTCTTCAGCAACTCTATCAGAAGGTAAATCCTTTGATTTTATAGCAAAAAGTTTAGGAATTAGTGATTATTTATCGCTTTCTGTAGATTCGCCTTTCGATTATGAAGAGCAGATGAAAATATCTCTTATTAATGAAGAAGAAGAGATGAAAAAATTCTCCAAAACACTAGAAGAGTTAAAACGCACTGGCGGTAGAGGTCTTATTCTTTTTACATCCCAGCATGAATTAAAATGGTTCAAAGAAAATCTTGCATCTGTAAGTTTAGATTTTCCTGTTCTTTTCGAGGGTGATAAAGAAATAAGTTCATTAGTGAAAGAATTCCAGCAAAACGAGGAAACTGTGCTTTGTGCTGTTCATTTATGGGAAGGTCTTGATATACCAGGTCCATCTCTTTCGAATGTAATCATCTGGTCACTTCCATACCCACCTGAAGATCCTGTTTTTGAAGCAAAAAAATCAGATAAGAAAGATCCTTTTACAGAAGTAGAATTACCATATATGCTGTTACGATTAAGACAAGGGATTGGAAGATTAATTAGAACAAGTCAAGATAGCGGATCAATAACGATTTTCTTAGCTGAAAAAGATCAGGAAATCATCGCGAAAATTAAGTTGGTTTTACCTATAGAGCCTGTTGTTGAATAGACAAAAACAATTGTTTTTGTCCTATTCTTTTTTATCCAGCATTACTTGGGAAGACACGCCATCTTTTCAAAAAGTTTGACAGTCTTGCTACAACTTTATACGCTAGAAGTGAATAGACAAAGGGAGTGATGAAAGATGGGTCAAATTGAAAAAGATTTTCTCGAATACATAAAAAAAATGCAGGCTTATGAGGAAGCAATTAATGTTATGTACTGGGATATGCGCACAGGCGCACCTAAGAAGGGGATTGATCAACGTTCAGAAGTTATAGGTATGCTTTCAACAGAAGCATTTCAAATGTTAATATCAGACAAAATGAATGATTACTTAACAACTTTATCGCAAAATGATGTGTATCAAGGGCTAAATCCTGTCACAAGAAAAGCGGTGGAATTACTAAAAAAAGAATATCGAAAAAATAAAGTTATTCCTGTCAATGAATATCAAGAATATGTTGTTCTTTGTTCAAAAGCTGAGTCAGTATGGGAGGAAGCAAAAGCCAAATCTGATTATACCCTTTTCGCACCGTATTTAAAAAAACTAGTCGATTATAACAAAAAGCTTATAACATATTGGGGTTATGAAGGAAATAAATACAATACATTGTTGAATGAATATGAACCTGGAGTAACTGTTGATATATTAGATAAAGTATTCTCAAAAATTCGTGAAAAAATTGTCCCGCTTGTGAAAGAAATTTCCGAGTCCAAACAAAAACCAACAACAGATTTCTTATATGATCACTTTCCTAAAGAGAATCAGAAAAAGCTAAGTGAATATTTCATAAAAGAACTAGGCTATGATTTTGATGCAGGAAAACTAGATGAAAGTGTTCATCCATTTGAAATAACCCTTAATCGTGGTGATGTAAGAGTAACAACTAAGTATGATGAGAATGATTTCCGAACAGCTATCTTTGGAACAATTCATGAGTGTGGGCATGCAATTTATGAACAAAACATTTCTGAAGAGCTAGAAGGTACGTTTTTATGTAGTGGTGCGTCTATGGGAATTCATGAGTCTCAATCATTATTTTATGAAAATTTTATCGGGAGAAATGAAGGCTTTTGGAGACGTTATTATAAAAAACTTCAAGAATACTCATCAAAGCAATTTGACGAAATAAGTCTTGAAAAATTTTATCAGGCAATTAATGAATCAAAACCTACGTTAATCCGTATTGAAGCAGATGAATTAACATATGCACTACATGTCATGGTGAGATATGAAATTGAAAAGTCACTTTTTAATGATGAAATAACAGTTGATGAACTACCACGTATTTGGAATGAGAAATATCAGGAATATTTAGGAATCACCCCACCAAATGATGCAAAAGGCATTTTACAAGACGTTCATTGGGCAGGAGGTAGCTTTGGCTATTTCCCTTCTTATGCATTAGGCTATATTTACGCAGCACAGATAAAACATGCGATGTTAAAAGATTTTCCACATTATGATGAGCTTTTAGAAACGGGTCAGTTTGAAAAAATAAAAAATTGGTTAACAACAAATATTCATCAGTATGGAAAAACAATGCAACCTCTCGAAATTTTAACAGCTGTAACAGGCGAAGGTTTAAATGCCCAATATTTAATCGACTATCTTGATGAAAAATATAGAGAAATTTACCAATTATCCTAGTCTTAACTGTTAAATCCCACTACAAGACTTTAAGAAATATAGAAGATGGGTGGAGGGAATTGCTCAGGTGGACATCTCACCTTATAAAGCCGAACAAAGAAAGCGATTAATACGCTTTCTTTTTGAATTTTACGAATATTCACATCCTGTTTCATCGAAAAAGTTCGTGTTTTTCTTATGAAAGTATTTGCAATTCACATATTTATTGATATAATTTTTTTAAATTAATAAAGCACTCATATAATCGTGGAGATATGGTCCACAAGTTTCTACCGAATAGCCGTAAATTATTCGACTATGAGTGGGGTTAAATGTTCGCCATTTTTTTATGGTTCAATGTAATCATAAAAGCGGCATTGCTTCACTTATAGATGAAGCAATGCCGCTTTTTTTGTTATTTTTTATAGTCGTTAGGAGGACGAAAATGAAGGTACTTAGAGAAAAAATTCAAGATGAAGGAATTGTTCTTTCTGACGGTGTACTAAAAGTTGATTCATTTTTAAATCATCAAATTGATCCATATCTTATGAAAGAAATAGGTTCAGAGTTTGCGAGATTATTTAAGGCTGAAGGTATTACAAAGATAGTAACAATCGAATCATCAGGGATTTCTCCTGCAGTTTTTGCCGGTCTTGAACTTGGTGTTAAAGTGATCTTTGCAAGAAAGAAAAAATCATTAACATTAACAGATAATTTACTTGTTTCATCTGTCTATTCCTTCACAAAACAGGAAGAAAATACGATTACTGTTTCATCACAATTTATAACAGAATCAGATCGAGTCCTCATCATCGACGACTTTTTGGCAAATGGGGAGGCTGCGAAAGGATTAATCGAAATTGTGAAAAAGGCTGGAGCATCTGTAATAGGTATTGGAATCGTTATCGAAAAATCCTTTCAAAAAGGTGCTGAAGAATTAAAAGATTTAGGATACAGAGTAGAATCACTAGCAAGAATTAAGTCCTTAACAGATGGGAAAGTAAGATTTGTAGAAGATCAGGTGGAGGTTAGAGTATGAAACAATCATTAAAAAACCTTTCTTTGGGAATTCAACATGTGCTAGCAATGTATGCAGGTGCTGTAGTTGTTCCGTTAATTGTTGGAAGTGCAATTGGCCTTTCTGGTTCACAATTAACGTATTTAGTTGCAATTGATATTTTTATGTGTGGAATTGCAACCTTTTTACAAGTATGGAAAAATCGTTTTTTTGGTATTGGTTTACCCGTCGTTCTAGGTTGTACATTTACTGCAGTTGGTCCAATGATTGCAATTGGTAACGAATATGGTGTGTCAGCTGTTTATGGAGCGATAATTGCTTCTGGAATAATTGTTATTCTTATCTCAACTATTTTTGGAAAGCTAGTTCGTTTTTTTCCACCGGTAGTAACTGGTTCAGTTGTGACAACTATAGGTGTAACATTAATTCCTGTAGCTATGAATAATATGGCTGGAGGCCAAGGCAGTCCTGAATTCGGTTCAGTTGAGAACGTTGCTCTTGCATTTGGTGTGTTGTTTGTTATTATTCTTCTTAATCGGTTTTTTACAGGTTTTATTAGAGCGATTTCGATCTTAATTGGGATCATCTTAGGGACAGTTGTTGCAGGATTTATGGGGATGGTCAATCTTCAGCCAGTTTCAGACGCATCATGGTTTAATATTGGACAGCCTTTTTATTTTGGGACTCCAACCTTTGAGCTTGCACCTATTTTAACGATGACAATCGTCGCAATTGTTAGTATGGTTGAATCAACAGGTGTTTATTTTGCACTTAGCGATATATGTAATAAAAAAATAAATGAAAAAGATTTAGCGAGAGGATATCGTTCTGAAGGACTTGCATACTTACTTGGTGGAATATTTAATGCTTTTCCTTATACGGCTTTTTCTCAAAATGTTGGACTTGTGCAAATGTCCGGTATAAAAACAAATCGTGTTATCTATATCACATCCATTTTACTCATTTCACTAGGTCTAGTTCCGAAAATTGCGGCATTAGCAACAGTAATCCCTTCTTCCGTATTAGGTGGAGCAATGGTTGCTATGTTCGGAATGGTCGTTGCTTATGGAATCAAAATGCTTAGTCAAGTAGATTTCCGTTTACAGGAAAACTTACTTATCGTTGCATGTTCAGTTGGTTTAGGCCTTGGAGTAACAGTTGTACCAGATATCTTTGCAGGACTTCCAGAATCACTTAAAATATTAACAAATAGTGGTATCGTGGCTGGAAGTATATCAGCTATTGTTCTTAATATTTTGTTTAATGTTATACCATTTGGCAAAGAAATAAGTAATCAAAGTGAAGAAACATTACAACGTCAAGCTTCTTAGAAATGATGTAAAACCCCATTTTTTATCCAACATTCTATTAGTAAAAAACGTTAAAACGTTACCTACATTTTCGTGTCATAGACATGGATTTGGAGGTGACGTTTTTAATTTTATGAAAAGAAAAAGAATGACTGTCAGAGTAAACTCTGTGAATGAGAATGAAGGTAAATCTTTTAATTTTACCTTTGAGCAAGCATTTGAATATTTTATTTCTGCTAAATCCGAAGGTTTACGTGAAGGAACTATTGGTACTCATTATGAACATTATGGTTTTTTTACAAAATGGTTGGAAGAAGCAAATTCAAAAATTAAAAGGGTTAATGATTTAGATATGAGTATTATTAGAGATTACATTAATTACATGAAGGAAGATCATTTTAATTGCAAAACCAAGAAAAGTGGACTTTCAACACAAACCATTAATGGAAGGATAAGATTCTTAAAGACTTTCTATAATCTACTCTTTAAAGAAGAGATTTCAAATACTAATCCTGCCGAGCAGATTAAATTACTTAAAACTTATGAAACGCCATTTGAACCATTAACAGAAAAGGAAATGATGGATTTATTGAATGTACCTGATTTAAAACAATTTCCTCAATGGCGTGATTATTGCATAATGATGCTTTTATATGACAGTGGTATGAGAATAAATGAGGCTATTAATCTTACAAAAAATGAAGTGCATTTTAAGGCTAGGAGAATTGTGCTTCCTGCTGAAAGAAATAAAACACGTAAACCTAGAATTATTCCATTATCAAATCATGTTATCAAACTATTGTTGGAATTAATAAGTGAAAACGAAGTGAATTTTGAAAGTGAATTCGTCTTTCTTAATTGGTATGGAGAACAATTGGCTGAAGACTCATTTCGGAGGAATTTGAAGAGGTACGTAGAAAAAGCTGGAATAAAAAAACATTTTTCTTGTCACGATTTTAGAAGACAGTATTGTACTGAATTCTTAAGTCAGGGTGGATCGTTGTTTGCGTTGCAGTCCATCGTAGGTCACTCGCAAATTTCTACTACTAGAAAATATGTCAGATTTGATGAACAAACCATTAAGAATCAACATGAGTTATATTGTCCAGTAGTTAAATTAAGAAATAAATTTAAATAGTAATATAAACTCAATTACTCAACAATGAGGGGGATTTACATGCAAGCGAAAGCACTGGAGCGTGATGCCACAAAGGAATATATTTCAAAACTTGAAAAGGAATTTATGAAATTACAGGTGTATGCAATGGAATAAGCGAAGGAGAACTATCTTAAAATTGAATTCATTTTAAACAATGAGGTTATTATTGATAGCTATTGTAACTATCTAAGAAAGTTAACAGTAGATGGAATTGAAGATGACTATATGGGTGCTCATAACTTGTTTGGATATTTTAATGGGATTGTAAATGGAGTACTGGATCAGAGGTACTATGGTGAGTTGTATGAAGCGACTGTATATTTAGCGCATTGAGTAATAATTCAGAAGAAAATAAAACCCTAATCAAAATGACTAGGGTAAGGATTATTATCCAGCTTTATTAATAGTAGAAATTTGTGAAATAATATCTCTTTCAATTTCTTCATTTAGTTTATCAACTTTGCTAACTAAACATACAATACCATCAATTAACGGCCAAATTCCAAACGTTGCCCATCCTAAAAGTAACATTGCGACTGCATAACCCGTTTGACCTAGATAAAAACGATGTGCTCCAAATGTTCCAAGAAAAAACCAAAATAAGAAAGTGATACCTTTTGACTTTTTCTTTTTGTCAAACTCAGAAGCTAATATGGCTTGTTGATGTTGGTCTAGATTCTGTTTTAGATGAATGTTCTGACTCATTTTTCTCTCCCGTTCTAGTACTAAAATACTAATAAAATTATAATAACAGAGTTTATTATACATTTACCTATTAAATCCAGCAATAATTTTTTGTATAAAAAGGAAAATATTTCGTACTAAAGACACTTAGTCAGGTGATCAAATGGTCTTAGTGAGTGTGGATCTGCTATCCAAGTTATAGGATGTACAAAAAAATTAGGTTTAGTTTGAATATGGAATGGGCTAAATTTGATGGGGGAATAATTATGGACATAATGAATTTAATTGTTTTGTATTTATCCATAGTAGTTGCGAGTGTCTATTTAATCATTATATATCAGGCAAATAGACAAAAACGTTTAAGACAAATAGAAGAACGCTTAAGTCTATCAGGCAGTAGAGATATTGACCAAATGGATGGTATAGAATTTGAGCGTTATTTAGTAGTGCTTTTTAAAAAGCAAGGGTATCAAAGCAAGACATGCACCTGCATCTAATGACTTTGGTGCAGACTTAATATTAGAAGGAAATGAACGGATTGTAATTCAAGCTAAAAGATACAGTAGCAAAGAGGGAATTAAAGCAGTTCAAGAAATTTATTCAGCAAGAGGTTATTATAAGGCTCAAACGGCTTGGGTAATAACAAACAACTATTTTACATCTCAAGCAATAAAACTTGCAGAATCAACTGATATACAACTTATAGATCGGAATAAGTTGGTTGATATGATTTTAAATTCTAATAATCCAAAATAAAAATAAGGTGTAAAAGAACTATATAGTGTGACTGTGCGGTGTGTCCCAACTTGGGCATTCCCTTTTTATTTTCCAAATTATGTAATGGAAAAAATAGCGAGCTGTATGTGCAGCAAGGGAAGAAATTCATTTTTTGGCTGTTGAAACTCAAGAATCATTTGAGTATTTAAGTAATTATTTTAGGAAGTTACATAGGAGGTATATTAAAAAAGGGTCTTAAGTTCTTCTAAGACCTAATTTTGATAGAAGTTTGCACATTCACACTACAATATGATACAACCTAAAAGGAGCTAATTACAGGAGGTTGTTCAAATGGATGAAATTAAAGACTTATTATCTAGAGCGATAAAATCAAATAAAGAAATTATAAAAGGCCAGGAATTCAGTGTACAAGCGAATCTAAAAGGAACTGATGATTACATAAATCTTTATGCCAATGGTGCGGTAGTAGCTGTATATGACGTAAATGATCAAGATTTAAATATAATCAACTATGACTATAAGAAAGAGGTAAAGTTTTTTGGTGAATGTTTAGAAGATGAAGGTATGGAAGTTTATTTAGATGAAGGTTTAATGAATTAACACTCTTTAAAGGGTGTTTTTTCTTTCTACATAAATTCTAAAATTTCATTTGAAATGATTAGCACAACTTGTCAACCATTCTTTATCTCTAATCTTGTCGAATAATGGTAGAATGATAGATGAGATTAGGGGGAATTAATTATGAGTAAAATTAAATTTAAAAAACAGCTACTAGTTACATTGGGAGCTACCATCTTATTAGTATGGTTTTCAGGTACAAATACTTTTGCTGACAGTAAAAAGCAACTCGCTCAAATGGTTATGGATCATGAGCAGAAAATCGCTTCTCTTGAAGAAGTAATTAACAATCTTGATTCTGGTTCAGAGGAAGAAACGTTAGCACAGATTTAAAACAAGCATTGAATAAAGAAGTTGATAATTATATCAATAATAGAGCTAGTACATCTCATTGGGATGGAGAAAAAACAGTAACACTCAATATTACTGATTACGAGATTAAAGAAACAGATGGAAAAGTAATATTACAAGTATTCACTGAAGGTAGTCATGATTGGACTTATACTAGAGATGGATATGGAAATGTAGGAATAGGTCGTACATTTGCTTATAATTTAATTTGGCATTTTGATGCTACAGCAAAAATGTATGGTGTAGAAATGAATTATGAGTTTTATGAGAACGGTGAAAGAATAACATTGTTTACAAAAATTAATTAATATTTGAAGTAAGGACACTCATTTTTTAGAGTGTCTTTTTCTTTTGTTATTCAATTTATGCTCATTATGCAAATTGACTAGTGACCATAATGTTCTTGTATAGCGCTTATCAGCTTTAGATTTGATTTTTCTCTGTCTCACTCTCTCTTTGTCTATGGTTGCAAAGTCATTTTAGTGCTTTAGATAAATTATGACATTTTTACTACAATTATGACAAATTTTACACTAAATTTACAATAGTTGTGGTAAAATTACACATGTAAAATTATGGGGGAGGAATATACTGTGAAAAAATTATTGGTATTATTAACAGCTTTATTATTGTTAGTATTAGGAGCTTGCGGAAATTCTGAAGTTTCTACTGGTGGAGATGGAAACTCAACTGAAAAGAAAGAAGAAACTACTGAGCAAGTTGAAAATGACGAACCAAAAGAAGAAACTGGTAAAACTGTAGATGCTTCAGCTCAGTCTGTAGAAGCAGCAGGAATGAAAGTAGGATTAGGTGAAATTAAAATTGCCGATGATAAAATTTCAGTAGGAATTAACTTAGAAAATACAACAGATGGAGCGTTAAGTTTTTACCCTGATCAAGGAAGCGCAGTAATTGGAGATATGCAATTATCAGCTAATATGTTTATGACTTCTGGTTCAGTTGGTGGAGATGTTCAAGGAGGAGTAAAACAAGAAGGTGTAATTGAATTTCTACCGCCAGAAGGAAAAACAATTGATACTGAAGCTATTACTGAAATTAAGTTAGTTTTTGGTGATGTGGCTACAGAGGATTTCATGACAGTGAAACCAGTTGAATTTACTGTTCCAGTTAAATAAGGAGTGTACAATTGAAAAGAACAACTGAATTTGTATTAGGTTTAATTGGTGGAATCTTTGGTTTAATAGGAGCTGTTATGGCAATATTCGTAGGTGTGTTAGACGAAGCTTTCAGTGGTAGTACCGAAATTAGTGGATTAGGTTGGTCTGCTGTATTATTATCAATCTTAGGAATTGTTGGATCTGTTATTGTAAAGCGTAAACCTAAACTTGGTGGAGCGTTTATGACGATTGCAGCAATTGGCGGAACAATATCAATTTTTGTTTTCTACATTCTACCAGGTGTATTGCTCTTTATTGGTGGAATAATGGGATTGTTTAGAAAAGATAAAACAAAAAGTGTCGAAGCCTAGATAACTATTTTAAAGTTTTAAAAGTGATACTACATTCAGCTAAATTAGTATATTTTTATCAATTTATAAAACCAGTGAAACTATTCACTGGTTTTTATAAATAATTTATACTTCAATTACTCTACTGGTGTAAGTTTAACTTTTGCTTCAGTTTGAATCACATCGCCATCAACGGTAAAGAATGTGTAAGAATCTTCACCATATGACCCTAAGATCGTATTAACCTCACCAACTCCGTCTACAAAAAAGTTGCTTCCTTCACCTACTGGAGTTACCGTATAACGACCTTGTGGAATATCCTGACCAACTATATATTGACCAGCACTTAAAATCTTTGGTTCTTCGCCAGTTTCAATTAATCTACCTTCCAAAGATGCCAGTTCTGCGTTTTTATCTTCAATTTTACTATTTAAATCATTAATCTCTGTGTTTAATTTAATAAGATTACTCTCTGCATCCATTTTATTTTCAATAATGGTTAAAGCTTCATTTATGTTTTAAAAATATTGAAGGAAAACAATCTTGATACATTTGCTGTAAAAATTATGGATCATGATATCAACATTGCAGGTGTACATAAGAAAGGCGAGTAAATTTCAACACTTTTATTTTTGTGTAGGAAATTATTGATAGTTGTACAATGGTAAGTATAATGAAAAATATAATTTGTCATGAAAATGTAGTTAACTTAATAATATGTTGGATTATTTATTATACTTAAATGCTGAGAATATGGGGTTTTCAGCATTTAACATCACCCTGGCATTTTCTCAAAATGTTGGACTTGTGCAAATGTCCGGTATAAAAACAAATCGTGTTATCTATATCACATCCATTTTACTCATTTCACTAGGTCTAGTTCCGAAAATTGCGGCATTAGCAACAGTAATCCCTTCTTCCGTATTAGGTGGAGCAATGGTTGCTATGTTCGGAATGGTCGTTGCTTATGGAATCAAAATGCTTAGTCAAGTAGATTTCCGTTTACAGGAAAACTTACTTATCGTAGCATGTTCAGTTGGTTTAGGCCTTGGAGTAACAGTTGTACCAGATATCTTTGCAGGACTTCCAGAATCACTTAAAATATTAACAAATAGTGGTATCGTGGCTGGAAGTATATCAGCAATTGTTCTTAATATTTTGTTTAATGTTATACCATTTGGCAAAGAAATAAGTAATCAAAGTGAAGAAACATTACAACGTCAAGCTTCCTAATAGTTCATATAAGTAAAAAAACCCGTTAGAAACTTTCTAACGGGTTTTTTTTATCCTTCAATTATTCGTTCTTTTTGTTCTAAGTATTCATCTTCTGATAAGATTTCCAAGTCTTTTAATTCTTTTAATTTTTTCAATTTGTCAAAGTTGTCAATTGTTGAATCAATTCGTTGTCCTTTTATTTCGTCAATTTTATTTTCAATCGTTATTTTTAGATCTAATGCTAAATCTTTCTCAATTTTTGAAAATTCAATTGTATTTTCATGTTTTTCATTTTTATTTTGATTTTTCCCACAATCTAAAACAATATGACCATTAGATGCTAAACCAGGATTTTTCAAATTTACATTCGAAATGTTTTTGAATTGAATAAGTTTTATTTTGTTAAATTTTCCTAAAAAACCATGATGAATAATTTCAATGCTGCTTTGATACAAGTATACGGTTGTTTTACTGCCTTTTTTAAAAATATATTCTTTAAATGCCAACTCAGCCATAGAATACTCCTTTACTTATCAATCTACTAATTTCACTATTAATATTTTACCTAAAAATCTTTGAAAAGTTAAGGTGCAAAAGTCGAGTGTAGGCCAGGAATTTTTTTAATCTATTAGTAACACTAATATTTTAAACGGTAATACATAAAAAG
Source organism: Metabacillus sediminilitoris (assembly GCF_009720625.1). Lineage (NCBI taxonomy): Bacteria > Bacillati > Bacillota > Bacilli > Caryophanales > Bacillaceae > Metabacillus > Metabacillus sediminilitoris. Next base: position 3,399,302 of record NZ_CP046266.1, on the reverse strand, counting down.
CAAGGTGGTAAATAGTGAAGCATTGTCAATATGTTTCGAACTAAGTTTTTGAATAGATGATACCAATATAAAATGCATATGAGCACTGACTATTATAAAGCATTCCTTTCAGTTTTATTTTTTATGTAACTTACTTAGTTTACTAAATAGGGCATTAAATTTCATACCTAAGAAAAAACATTGCTTATCGAAGGTGTATCTAAAAATCAGCACTGAAATATCTGAAAACTCTTTATATAGGTTTAAAAAATCAAATCATGATACATATTAAGGAAAAAAGAGGTGGGAAATTTGGGTATTTTAAATGGATTTTCACAATGGAAACAATCAAGGTATGAAAAAGTAGTTACGGATATGGAATCTTTAGGGAAATGCCCTGATTGCAGAGGAAGAGGCTTTACTTCATCTTATTCAAGTGTATACATACCAAATTTTGATGCATTCTTTGACTGTCCGGGTTGTAATGGTACTGGCAACTTTACGGATTGGAATTTAAATCAACAACAATTTCATTAATTTTCCCTCATATTTATGATCCATATGCGCAAAATAGATTTGCTTTCAGAAAAATGGCGAGGGGAGATGTAAACATGAAATGGCAAAGGTTGTTACTTTCAAAATTACAAGAGCGGGTAGGTAAAAAAATTGCCCTTGCAATCGATACATCAACAAATCAAACAAGAACAATACTGATTCAAAATATTGTAAAGCTGTTTGGTGAAGTGTGCCCTGATGCATTATTAGTACAAGCTGATTTTAAAATTCGAAGCATTTCCTCGATTAAAGATGATAAAATAACGTATTATACACACGGAAAATCCTCTTATACTGATGTACTTGAATGGGTAGAAAAAGAAGATATAGACACTCTTTTTTACATTACAGATGTAACTGGTTACTTTTATGAGGAATTGAAAGTAAAAAAAGAAATTTTCTGGCTAGTCCCAGATGAGTTTATTCCTAAGGTGCCTTTTGGAAAAGCAATAAGAGTGGCATAAAACAACCGTAAAAGTGCAGTCTGGCGAAGGTGCTTAAGGCTTTATTTCAATAAAACAGATTAACTAATGAAAAGGCTGACAATCAGCCTTTTCATTTAATTTAATAATAATAATGAAATTGCCAAATGACCACGATCGTTTATGACAATTGGAATTGTAACGTGTTGTTCATAATGTTCTATTTGCAAATCTGATAGAAACTTTGGAGGTGAAATATCAGTCATTAGGCCATTATTAGAAAGCGATGTTGCCAAATTGCCAGTAAGCATATTAGCAAATTCACCGATAAAAGATTCCAATAGCTCTCCAGTTATTGGCATACCAAACATACCTTCACCAATATAACTGTAAACAGTCGTTTCACCTTGAATTAAAATAGCTCCATTACATTCTCCTATTAAATCAATTTGAACAGAGTGTAATGAGTGATCATTAGGAATTGATTCAGTTATGGACTGTATTGAATAGGGGATTGTAAGGAGCATTTTAATCGACGCTATTGTTCCACCCAATAATAGATCTCTCACATCGTTTTTCATCTTCTTGCTAGTTCCTCCAGCCTATTGTTGATACTTTATAATACCATATTACTAGTCCTATAACGTGAATTTTTTGTAAAATTTCAAGAGGATTTGTCAAGTTTAGTCAAATAATGCAATGAATCAGTATCACGATTGATTTTAAATATTAGGCCATTTTCACTAAAAGGGGTAATCAAATTTGAAAAAGGATGAGCTTATTAAAAAGGTGATTGCTAAAAATGGAACAAACGCTGTCTTGCGTCCTGCAACAGTTGATGATGCTTTTCAAATTGTACATGCAGCTGAAAAAATTATCAAAGCTGGTGTATATATTCAAAAGGAAAAAGCCCGTACAATAGAAGAAGAAAAAAATTTCATTAAAGAGTTGGAACAACGCAATAACATGTATATAGTGATTGAGATTGAAAAAGAAGTTGTAGGAATTGCTCGAGCGATAAGAGGTGAACTCGAAATGAAAAGCCATATCGGTACTTTTAGAACTTGGTTAATAGATTCTGCTCAAGGTATTGGCATCGGTGGTCATATTATGAACTATACGTTAGAATGGTGTCGAATTCATCACTTTCATAAATTGTGTTTAACTGTTTTTGCATCAAATAGGTTGGCACAGAAACTTTATGAAGGATACGGGTTTATATATGAAGGTACTCAAAAACAGCAAATAAAGATAAATGGTAGGTACGATGATGAAATATTTATGGCATATTTCTTCCAATAAGGAACAAATGAACTCTTGCTATTTTTTGACAAACATAATTTCCAAAATTTATTAATGATTAAACGTAAATAGTGCGATATAATAAGAGGGCACAACAACAACTTCTTTAAAACGTCTAGCTTTTCCCCATATGGGAAAGGCTTTTTTATTTTTCCATCCTTCACAAGAATTAGTTACTTATATTCATACAACTTAAAACCTCATCAGATTCCACACACTTTAGTTAGGATAATTTGCCATTAAATTGGAAATAGTAACCTTAAGAAATTGAGGTGAAATATCTTATGGCGCATATTTTATCTGTAGGAAAAGCCATTCCGCAAAATGAAATGACCCAAGATACGACTGTCGAGTTTGCAAAAGAAATTTTTAAAGACTCTTTTAAAGAGATAAATCGGTTATTAACTGTTTTTAAAAATGGCGAGATCCAGAAGAGGCAGTTTGTAGAGCAGTTAGATTGGTATAAAAAAGAGCATTCATTTGAAGAGAAAAACGAAAAATATATTGTAAATGCTGTCCAGTTAAGTTGTGAAGCAATAAAAAAATGTCTCGCAAACGAAAAATTATTAAATCAAAAGATTAAATATGAAGAAATTGATGCGGTTATATTTGTAAGTAGTACGGGTATATCAACTCCAAGTATTGATGCGAAAATAATGAACCAACTTCCATTTAAAGAAACAACAAAGAGAATCCCGATCTGGGGGTTAGGCTGTGCAGGTGGAGCTTCTGGTTTATCTCGCGCATTTGAATATTGTAAGGCATTTCCGACGGCACTTGTTCTCATAATATGTGTCGAGCTATGTAGTTTAACATTTCAACATGATGACCGTTCAAAAAGTAATTTAATTGGGACATCTTTATTTGCAGATGGTGTTGCATGTACATGCATAGCAGGTGAGGCTAGTGAATGGCAAACAAAATCTAAACTTAAGGATATACCATTTATTCTTGAAACTAGATCAACTTTTATGAGGGATTCAGAAGATGTAATGGGTTGGAAGATTAAAAATAATGGTTTTTATGTTGTTTTCTCACGTGACATACCTACAATTATTTCAAAATGGCTACGACCTCATATAATACTATTCCTTCAAGAACATCGGTTAACTTTAAATGATATTACACACTTTGTAGCACATCCAGGCGGGAAAAAGGTTATTGAAGCATATATGAATGGATTAGGTTTTACAGAAAAGCATTTACATATCTCAAAAAAAGTATTAACACAACATGGCAATATGTCATCTGCAACAGTTATGTATGTTCTGCAGGAATATCTTGAACGAGAACAAGGTCAAGCCGATGAATACGGTTTGATTGGCGCACTTGGACCTGGATTTAGCTCAGAAATCCTTCTCATTCAATGGAAGGGTGTTTGATAAGTGTTTTATTTGCTATTTCTCCTTTTAATTATGCAAAGAGTAACAGAATTGTTTGTCGCCAAACGTAATGAAAGATGGATGTTACAAAGGGGAGGTATCGAACATGGAAAAGAACACTACCCTTACATTGTCCTATTGCATGCCATGTTTTTGCTATCCTTATTTTGTGAAGTGATGTTTTTCAAAAAAGAATTAACAAGTTTATGGTATATCGTCATACCCATTTTAGCTATCACCCAACTAATTCGTTATTGGTCAGTGTATTCTTTAGGGTATTATTGGAATACGAAAATTATTATTGTTCCGAATGAACTTATTGTATCAAAAGGCCCATATCAATTCATGAAGCATCCTAACTATGTAATAGTAGCGCTGGAATTCTTATTAATACCATTTTTATATCAAGCTTATATGACAGCATTATTATTTACTTTTCTTAATATCATCATGATGTCAATCAGAATACCAACAGAAGAGAAAGCGCTTAAAGAACATACTAATTATGCTGAAGAGTTTAACCTCAAGGCGAGGTTTGTTCCAAAAAGATAAACTATCTTTCAGAAAAATAAAAAAAGAATATTGAAAATGATTATCATTGATGATAAAATGTATCTATAATGAAATTCATTCTCATTTTATAGGTTGGAGGTCTGCTGCGAATATGACGATGCTATTTGTAGGTTGTACCGTTGTCACGTATAGTGTTTTAATTGGTTACATATTAAAGAATATTGATGCCAAAAAGGCATAAACTTTGCTTACGATTATGTAAGCTTTTTATTTTTTAATAAAAGGAATAGGGCATTTGATCATATTTAAGGAGCTTGCAAACAGCAATGCTCCTTTTTGCATATCTTTAGCATAGCAAAATGTTAAAAGATTTTGTAAAATAAAAATTAAATAAAGCTATAGAAAGACAAAGGGGATAACGATGACTGCTGCTGTTAAAACGGATCAATCTATACAAGTATTAATCAAGCTTCATAAAATATTGAAAACAGAAGATGTTGAAAATGCTAATAAACTTGTTGAATTAGTAAATAAGCTTTACAATGATAAGCTTTATATTGCATTTGCCGGGCATTTTTCTGCAGGGAAATCATCCATGATTAATAAATTATTGGATGAACAAGTATTACCAACAAGTCCTATACCAACAAGTGCAAATTTGGTTTTGTTAGAAAAAGGTAAAGAACAAGTTACATTGTATTCAAATTCAAAAGAAAGTATTGAGTTATCGGGCAATTATTCAATTGAACAAATTAAGGAATATTGTAAGCAAGGTGATGAAATTGAGCGAGTCCATATTAAGAAACCATATCATCATCTTAGTGATAATGTCTTAATCATGGACACTCCAGGAATAGATTCAACAGATGCAGCACATAAGCTATCAACAGAATCTATGTTACACATCGCTGATGTTATTTTTTATGTAACAGATTATAACCATGTCCAATCCGAAGAAAATCTTTCATTTGTGAAAGAAATGAAAGAAAAAGATAAAATGATCTTTCTCATAGTCAACCAAATTGATAAACATGTGGAAAGCGAAGTACCATTTACTACCTTTAAAAACCAAATAGAATCTTCTTTTGCTAATATTGGCCTTCATGAACAAGATATATTCTATACGACATTAATGAATGATAATCATGAACATAATCAATTGAAAGAGATTAAAGAAATTATTCGGGTGTTTGTAGAAAATAAAGAAGATTATTTAGAAAAGAATGTCATGGCATCTGTCCATCAACTAATTAACGAACATTTAGAGAAATATCAAGAGCAATTAGATTTAGCAGATATTGATAAAAAAGTGATTCAGACATCACTTGAAAATTGTATGATTAAAAAAAACGAGATGAACGGTCGTTATGCTGAAGAATTAAATAAAATAAAAGAGATATCGACTGAAATAGATGACAGAGTTACTTCTATCTTAAAGAGTTCAAATATCATACCTTATGAAACAAGGGAAAAAGCTGCTGCATTTATAGAGGCGATTGATCCAACATTTAAAGTAGGATTTTTATTTTCAAAATCTAAAACAATACAGGAACTTGAGAAACGGAAAAAAGAGCTATTTGAAGATTTGAAAAAAAACGTTGAAACACAGATCACATGGCATTTTACACCATTATTTAAAGAATTTATAAAAAAATATGACATCCATGATCAATCATTCCTTCAACAGGTTCAAGCGTTTAATATTAGACTAAGCGAGCAGATCGTAGATGAAGCAATCAAGCCTGGCGCATCCTATAACAATCAGTATATTTTAACCTATTCAACAGATGTGAGCGATTTAATTAAAAGACATAGTAAAAATGCTGTTATGACTTTATTTAACCACTTCATAAAGCTTATTGAAATTGATCGTCAGGAAATCTTTGATCAATTTACTTTGGATTTAAAAAAATGTGAGGAAGAGCTCCAGCATTTTAAAGGTATTGAGGAAAAAATTGACCATTTCCTAACATATAAACAAAAAATTCAAATGACAATCAGCCAACCTAGTGAAGACTATACAAATAGTAATCAATGGATCAAAGAAAACGAACTATATAAACATCGGATACAGCATACATTATCTCTTTCGAATAATGCACAAGTTGAAGAGAAAAAGACACGAAAACAAAATACAAACCAACCGTCAAAAAATATGGATAATAAGGACCAATTCATAGTTGAAACACAACAAATGATAAAACGCTTAAAAAATATTCGTGGATTTAAACAATTCACTGATTCTTTAGAAAAGCGAGTAGATAGTTATCAAAATCGTTCATTTACGGTTGCGTTGTTCGGCGCATTTAGTGCAGGTAAGTCTTCATTTGCAAATGCTTTAATAGGTGAGCGCTTATTGCCTTCTTCACCAACGCCAACTACAGCGACAATTAATAAAATTGCTCCGCCAACAGAAAAGAAAAAACATGGACTTGTAGAAGTAATGTTAAAAACAGAAGAAGATTTATTGAAAGAAGTATTCGAGAGTATTCCTTCTTTAAGTAACCATCTTGATTCACTTCAAAAAATAATTGATTCTATTAAAGAATTAGCATTAGTTGGTAAAGAACAGACCGAATTGGATAATATAAAAAAATACAAAATAGCATTAGAAGATTATCAACGATTAACAGAAAATGGTTTAGTCATCACATCATCTAAAGATTCCTTTAAGGACTTTGTTGCAAAAGAGGAAAAAGCTTGTTTGGTAAAAGAAGTTATTGTTTACTTTGATTGCCAAATTACAAAAGCAGGTATTACCTTAGTGGATACACCTGGTGCAGATTCCCTTCATAAAAGGCATACTGATGTTGCTTTCCAGTATATTAAAAGTGCTGATGCTATTCTTTATGTTACGTATTATAACCATCCATTTTCAAAAGGAGATAGAGAATTTTTGCGTCAATTAGGACGTGTAAAAGACTCTTTTACTTTAGATAAGATGTTCTTTATCATCAATGCAATTGATTTGGCGAAGGATGAACAAGAAGTTGAGCTTGTTAAAGAATATATTCGTGAACAACTTTTACAGCAGGAAATAAGAAATATTCGATTATTCGGTGTTTCAAGTTTAAATATTCAATCTAATCAATTAGAAAATGAAAAAGATTATGAAAAATTCAAGGAACAATTTAACTATTTCATCACACAAGAATTAACGAATACAACGATCATATCGATTAATGAAGATTTAAAAAGGGCCAATGAAAGGCTATTGTCACTCATTCATGCTGCTGAACAGGATGAAGCAGAAAAGGAAAAAATAAAACAAAAGCTTCTAGAAGAAAAACAGAACGTGAACAATGAATTATCGGCCCTTTCTAATTCGCATATGACAAAAAATGTGAAACAGGAGATTGAAGAACTCATTTTTTATGTGAAACAACGACTGTTTCTACGTTTTAATGATTTTTTTAAAGAATCTTTTCATCCCGGTATGTTTACTCAAAATACAAATATTCAACAAACCTTGCTTACCTGTTTAAATGAATTAATACGGACAATCGAATTTGAACTAATTCAAGAACTGCAAGCTACAACATTAAGAATTGAAAACTATATACGAAAAGCATTAGAAGATGAATTTTTAAGAATATCACAGCTCATTAAAAAACATTCACAATCAGTAACATTGACGAAGAATGAAGTGGATGAGATTTTGACGCCACATATTTCAGTTGAATTCTCATCAGAAGTATTAGCTAATTTAAAACCTTCTTTAAAAATATTTAAGAATACAAAGTCATTCTTTGAAAAGAATGAGAAAAAAATAATGAGTGAAGATTTGTTAGTTCGCTTTGATGTGCCAGTTTCTTTGACGTTAGAAAGATATGTACACGATTTTATACATTATTATGAGGATATATTGAATCTTCATCATTCAACGCTTATTGAAGCTATTCAAAATCAAACAGATGAAGGTTTTGAAGCATTACTTGATATTAGTTCAGAAGATACGAAGGATTTAGTAGAAGAGCAAGCAAGACTCAAGAATGTAATTAATCTTCTGAATGTATAAAATTATTGGTTCAACTTGTGGTAAAATGAAAAAATATGACCACATTGTAGCATGTAAGGAAGGTGCTGGCATGAGTAAAAAAACGTATCAAGTTTGTGCAACATGTATTTATTTTCAAGCGGAAAGAATTGATCATAAAATGAGATATTTCTGCAGCCGGTTAAAATATGAGACAAAGCCATCTTATTCGTTTAATTGCTGGAGTCCTAAAGAACATGTTATAAAGCTAATGGAAAAAAGAGGAGAAATGATATGAGTAACGTTCATGAAGCAATCTCACAACATAGTAAAAAACAGCATAATCACATTCAATCATTTTTAAAACTAGAAGCTAAGCGTGAAGCGTTAATTGAAGAAGCGATCCAATTATGTGTTCAATCACTTCCATTTGAAGTCGATGCAATAAATCAAGTTTCAAAGGAAATGAATCGTTTAGCTTCAGAAGGTATCGTCCCAACTAGAAAAATGGTGACAAAACAAATGGTTCAAGAATTTGTGCAAAGAAAAAATACAAAATAGAACAATGAACTTATTGCCATGTTTTCCTAGAATCAGATCAAGGTCTTCGAGAGAAACTAAACTCGATTAATCTTGAAAGGATGATGAATGTTATGGGAAGAACAAAACTTGGTAATGCAAATGCGCAACGCAATAATAATAAAAAGAAAAAAAATGGTTTTAATACAGAATTTGCTTCTTATGCACAAAATGAAGCACTTAAAATGAGCAGTCAAAATAAAGACTAAGCCTTTGGCTTAGTTTTTATTTTTGGTAAATTTTTTAAAGGATTATTACTTTTAAAACGAAACCTATTTAAGATTAATTGGAGCAGATTGTGAGACTCATGCAGGAGAAGCGGGACAGTCATGAAGGGGATTACGCCGAGGAAGCTCTCATCGCCCGCCCCGCAGAAAGCGAGCATCTTTCGCTGCAATCAACCGCATCGCACTACTTGGTAAATTACAACAAAGTTTGCCGAATACAGCCTTATTTTTTGAAGCTATTTTTGTATTCTTGTACAAAATACATTTGTTTGACAAAGGACTGTTCTAATTAAAAGAGAATGGCATAAAAATCTTTCATCCTTCACTGGAATAAATAATCAAAACTGCTGGTACTCTTACTATAAATTCCAAACTATTTCAGGATTTAATATGTTATGATACTAATAGAATTTGAGGGGGGAAATAAATGAATAAAGAAAACCATTTGTTAATAGTCGATGGTATGGCATTATTATTTCGATCATTTTATGCTACATCTGTTTATGGACAGTTTATGATAAATAGTAAAGGGATTCCAACAAATGCTGTGAATGGCTTATTAAAGCATTTAATCGCAGCAATTGATTTTGCGAAGCCAACACATGTTGTATGCTGTTGGGATATGGGGAGTAAAACATATCGTAATGATCTTTTTAGAGATTATAAAGCAAATCGACCAGAGGCACCAATCGAACTAATCCCGCAATTTGATCTTGCAAAAACGGTTGTTGAAGCATTGGATATACCCAACCTCGGAATAGAAGGATTCGAAGCGGATGATTGTATTGGAACATTAACAAAGAATTTTGAAAGTGAAATGAAGATATCAATCTTAACAGGAGATAAAGATATCCTTCAACTACTAAATGAAAATGTGGATGTTATGATCTTTCAAAAAGGAATCGGAAACTATAAACACTTCACTAAACAATCGTTTATGGAGGAATTTGAAATTGAACCACATATGCTAATTGATGTAAAAGCTTTAATGGGTGATTCAAGTGATAACTATCCAGGAGTTAAAGGGATTGGAGAAAAAACAGCCTATAAACTTATTAATCAATATAGATCAATTGACCGATTATTGGAAAGCTTAGATGAGCTAACAAAAGGGCAAAAGTCAAAAATTGAAAATGATTTAGAAATGCTACATCTTTCGAGAAGGCTTGCAGAGATAAACTGTCAAGCACCTTTACAATGCTTATTAGAGGATGCTTTACTAGTTGTAAATGAAGCAAAAGTATTCGCTATGATCCAAGAGATTGAGTTACGCAATGTACAAAATTTAGTAAAGAACATACTAGTTATTAGAGAGGCGATTTAGTGCCTCTCTTTCTTAATATTCTCGGTTTACAATGTCTATCCGATTCATTGATTATTTCGTATTTTTTTTCTTTGCAGCATTTTCTAGCTTGCTTTTAGGTTCTGTTGAGAATTCAACATCTTCACCATAGCCCTGTGGATTAACACCATGTGCTAATTTACCGCGATGATTTGCTTTTTTCTCACTGCTCATGATTATGACACCTCCTGTTTTAGTGTGACCTTTTTCTCATAAAATTATGAAAAACGATAGAAATCATCGACAATTTTCGCTATTATTAATGATATATTTATGAAGTAAGGATGGAATCACATATGGGAAAAACGGTCAAAACAATAGCAGATTATATGGAATATCTTTCAGGTAAAGGTTTTACATTTGGAGAGGAAGCAATAGGTTTTATCCAGTTTGGTCAACACTATACAAATACAGATGATGAAATCGTCATTATTGCAATTGAACTAACACTAAAAATTCAAAAGGAATTTGATGGGTCTTTTTTCATCTCATTATTAGAAATGTTTAAAAAAGAAGAAATAAATAGCCGTGAACAGGCAGTTAGTCATATACATATGTTGAATTTAATGTAAAAAGCCCGGTTACTCCGAGCTTTTAGATAAATGATATTTACTTTTCAACCATTTGATTTGTTTTATATCTTGAATTTCAGTGATAATCATGGCTATAAAAATCAATATACATCCAATAAGACCATTTCCAGTTAGCCTTTCATGTATCATAAAAAAGGCTGTAGCTGCAGCAAAAACAGGTTCCATTGCGAATATTAATGCTACTCTAGCAGCTGTTGTAAACTGTTGAAACTTCGTTTGGATAAGAAAAGCAATTGCCGTTGCAAAAATAGAAGTGACTGCTAATGCAATCAACACATCTTTTTGAAAAAAGCTGTCGATTGTTATGGTTGCTCGTTCAAACAAGGCAGAACATATCAAACTCGATATCGAAACGGTTAGTAATTGAACAATTGTTAATGGTAAAGCATGATATTGGTTAGCGAATTTACTCGTAAATATAATATGTAGAGCAAATGCAATCGCACAGAAAAAAACAAAGAGGTCTCCAATATTTAAACTCGAAATATCACCAAGTGTGAGAAAGTATAGACCAATTGTTCCCAATAATGACCCTAAAAATACAATGGATCGCGGTTTATCCTTTAAAATCCATATTGATAATAACGGGACAATCATAACACTTAAACCAGTAATAAAACCAGCCTTTGATGATGTGGTATAAAGTAATCCAACTGTCTGAAAAGCATAGCCTAGAAATAAAAAGAAACCTAAAAATATTCCAGATTTAAGTAATTCTAATGAGAATTTCCTCCTGGCTTTTTTTAATAATAATGATAATAAAAGAGCGGCAATTAAAAATCTTGTTCCATTAAATAAATGTGGTGGTAAAAAGTTTATTGCTTTTTGGACGATCACGAATGTTGCACCCCAAATAAATGCTACAAACAATAAACTACCATCAGCTAATATTGTTTTTTTCATGAATTCTTCACAACTTTCTTTGTATGCTACAATGTTTAGAGTAATATTGCTTTTCTTGCTAGCTGATCTGCAACTTTATTTTCTTTACTAGGAATCCATTTAAGAAAGAATAAATCCAATTGCTTGCTTAGGTCTAACACCTGTTCTAGTAAAGGTGCATATGTCGGGTTTTTAACAAATTGCTTTTCGATTGCTCTGTCAACAAGTTGTGAATCTGTTCGAAAGGATACATTGCGATAGCCCTTTTCAATGCAAATTTCCAATCCTTTAATAAGTGCATGATATTCAGCCTCATGATTTGTCATAATTCCAAGTGGAATTGAATATTGTTCTGCACTTCCATGGCCCTTAATAAAAATACCTGCTCCAGATCTTCCTGGATCACCTGCACTTGCACCATCTACATATACTTCAATCATATTCGTTATAACACCTCCTAATAATGTATGTTTAACATTTAGCATGACAGTGATAAAATAGGTGCAATCATATTAATAGTTATGAAAATAAGATCTTAATACATAATAAATAATAGATAATTTACGAAAGTGCTCTCATACTATAAAGAAAAAGGTCTGTAAATGAAATCAAGAAATTACAGGGGAACAAGACTTCACCAAATTTTCATTTTAAAAGATAAGCCAATTAGATTAGAGCAGTAAAGATGAAAAGGGATAAGACTTAAGAGTTCTTCATAATAATTGATTATACCAAAATTAGACTACTTTGAGATGTATATATTGATCACGTTCAGGAGTGAAGGAAATGAAGTATAAAATTGAATGGTCTTATCAAACAAAAAAGAAATTTCAAACTTTAATTTCAACCGAATATCTTTCATTAAACGATACCATTTTTTTTGCAGAAGATTTTTTACAAACTGGAAGAGTAAAACAATTAGACTTTACATCTGAGGACGGGCAATCTTGGACGTTAAAAGAATTGAAAAAGTTAAAGGATATTGTTAAAGATGAACCACATGATGTTGTTGCTTTTTTTGATGGGGGTTATCAAAAAGAAACGAAACAAGCTGGATTTGGTGTTGTTATTTACTATACACAGAGCAGTAAGCGATTTCGGATAAGAATGAATGAAAAGGTAGATGAGCTAACATCAAATAATGAAGCTGAATATGCTGCATTTTTATATTTAGTGAATGTGCTGGAGGAGTTTGGAATAATAAAGCAAAAGATCGTATTTAAAGGTGATTCACAGGTTGTATTAAATCAGCTTTCTGGAGAATGGCCATGTTATGAAGAAGAATTTACAATTTGGTTAGACCGAATCGAAAATAAACTGGAGAAGCTAGTTATTACACCTGAGTATGTAGCCATTTCAAGAAAAGATAATCAAGAAGCAGATAAGCTGGCAACTCAAGCAATGAATGGTATTGAAATAAGAAGTAAAATGATAATAAACGAGGAAGTTGACGAAGATGAGTAAAAAACAAACTTTTCAAGAAATAAACGAAATATTAGATACTTTTTGTGTTGACTGTTTACTAAAGAAGCATTTTCGTCAAGAACATGGGAAGAGGTATGCTCACTCATTTTGTATTAACCAATGTACAGTTGGCCAAAAAATAAAAGAAATGGGCGAAAAACTCACTTAATCAATTAAAATAAAAAAATCCGCATAGTGCGGATTTTTTTATTGCTTTGCTTCTGATAATTGATGCTCACATTGATTAAGGAGTTCTTGTTGTTTTAGTAAAAATTCTTGATCAACACCTGTTTTGGGTGAACGATTCATGATCTCTTTAGCGTCTCGTATAGCATTTTCAGCGTGATGAATCGCCTCAGGGTCTAATTGCATAGTTGCGGAACCAACCATTTTTTGAGCTGCCTTTACTGACATTTCAATTTGACTAAGTTCATTCATTCCGCTTATTAAATCTGTATGATTTATTTGATCCACTTGAAACACCTCCAGATTATCGCTGAGTAATGGGCAGCAAAACGATGACTTCAAAGAAGGATAAGAAGGGAATATACTGCCCAAACAGCTCGGTAATATCAAAATGCAAGAAATCCAACAGATTGAAGTCTCGCTTTATAGTCTTTGGATTTTTTTAAAAATTATTCGTTAAAAAAAACAATTAGATACATATATCGAAAATTGAAATGACGTGTTAAAATGTAGAAAGACATAGTTCGTGTAAAAATATAACACAAATATAAAACTTTTTAACTATACATAGATTCGAATTGACTGAATAAAGGGGTGGAGTTAATTGGAAAATGAGCAATTAGTATCAACAATAAAGGAGGCGTTCTCGGAAATTTATCGAGACTTGGATAAATTAGTCTTTATAGCGAACAATGCAAATGTCTTCAACCAACTTGAAGTGAGCAGAATTGAAAAAAACATTAAACAAAATGTAAAAGCAATTGAATACATACTAGTTAGTCAAAAAGTAAATTCACCACGTTGAGCTTGTTAATATGGCGAGGAGCTTTGCAGATTGCAGTTATTGAATAACGATGATGATTTGGAATTGATAAAATAAAAAGAGGCGGAGAAATTCTCCAGCCTCTATTAGTTATTGTGTTTATGGTTAGTCACAAGAAAAGCTTGTGATTATAACTTTGTAACGTTAGCAGCTTGTGGTCCACGGTTACCTTCAACGATTTCGAATGAAACTTCTTGACCTTCTTCTAATGATTTGTAACCTTCACCTTGGATAGCTGTGAAGTGTACGAATACATCGTCTCCACCTTCAACTTCGATAAATCCAAAACCTTTTTCATTGTTAAACCATTTTACTTTACCGTTTTGCATAGTACTTAATCCTCCTAATACTGTAGCACAGGTGGTGCTAAAAAAAATTTATCATAAACAGAATATAATATGTAAAGATATGATGAAATTACCATATATACTCAGCTTATTGATATTTTAATAATACATCAGTTTCATAATATTCGTCAAGATCAAGTAGTATATTTTAACAAAACTTTCAGATATTTTCTATAAGAATAAAACATAAATACACTCACACGTACGAGCATATATATGGTAAAAAAAGAGGGGACGAATCCATATGCAAAAACTACATTTATTCAAGGATGATATTTATATTACTAGTAGCCGTAGAATTGATGATATTGGGTTTACAAGAGCTTGTAAAATGATTAAAAAAGCTCAAAGCGAGATTTTGTCGATGGAAAAGTCATCCGTCATTATTCTGCAAGATCATGAAAAGTATTCATTTGTCATTGAACGGATGAATACTGATACATTTACAATTCATGTTCAATATGAAATAAACGGCATAAATGTGTATCAAATTTAGTTCCTTTTTTATGAAAAAAGCTTATAATATTTATAATGAGTATTTGTAGTAATTTGTTACAAATATAAAAAAATACATAGAATTAAGGGATTGGCTTAATTGGAAGGGTGAGTTTAAATGGTTGAAAAAACGTTTACAATTACACACGAAGCTGGGTTGCATGCAAGACCAGCAACAGCATTAGTGAATGCTGTTAACTCATTCACATCAGATGTAAATCTAGAGGCGAATGGAAGAACTGTTAACTTAAAATCAATAATGGGAGTTATGTCACTAGGAATATCAAAAGGTGTACAAGTGAAAGTTTCTGCAAATGGTAGTGATGAAGAAGCAGCACTTGAAGCGGTTGAACGAGCTATAAAGGCTGAAGAACTAGGTGTATAAGTAAAATAAAATTCATCTAAAAACGTTGACAAAACAGCCACTAAGTGGCTGTTTTTTTATTCTTCTCTTGATTTATCTCTTTGATCTTTATTTCGTTTGTTTCCTTTACTATTATCTCCGGGAATATGATCTTCTGCCAACTCCAATTGATATTTTCCATTTTGTGGACCGTTTTGATTATTACTGCCTTTGTTGAATTTTTTAGTCATACATATCCTCCTAATAAAGTTAAATATTATAGTATTTTACTTAAATATTCTGTGTATGCGTTAGAAGAAAAAACGACATTCATTTACCTCATTACTATCTCCATCTGGCATAATTGTTTATGCACATTTATCGAATAAATGTAACTGCCGTCTATTTTTTTAGTTAGAATTGAAGGTAAGTAAACAAAAAAATGTCTGACCAATGATTAATATGGTCAGACATATACGTATAAGATTATCGTTCTAATGCTCGATTTTGATTCGAAGGCAATTTTTCATTTCGATTTTTTATGTTGTGCATCCAACCTGTACTTGAATGAATAATCGTTTGTTCCCGATTAAATTTGACGATAGCCATATATGGAAATCGATCCTTATGACGAAAACGTAAGTCAATCCAATGAACTTCAAATCCTGATAGAGAATGGTAGGATATTGCATGTGTATGTTTAGAATTAGCTATAAAATGCTGGACATTTTTATCTTGTAATGAAGCTTTAATAAGTTGAGCATTAGGATCATGGCGTACAAAATGTTGAAACAAATTAATTTTATTTCCGTTTACAAAACCAACATGATAAGCTGAATCTGTTTCGAATACAAAGTCCCATTTATGTAACCACATAGTAGGGATAAAGGTTATATTTCCTCTTTTTTGTGTGTTTTTCATAACGAAAGATCGCTTCTGTTTATAGACTAGATATCTCATTGCTACATATAAAAGTAAAACCAAATATCCGCAGCTAAAGACTATTCCAGGAGGATATCCGATTAACCATAAGATAAAACCAATTAGGTGGATGAAGATAATAATAGGATCAAATAAAGGAATAAAATTTAATGAAAGCCAATTTTTTGTGAAAGGTCTTCCAGCTTGTGTCCCATAGGGGTTCAAAATATCAAATCCAACGTGTATAACGACAGATATGAAAGTCCAATATAAGAGCGGTAAAAAAGAAACATCTCTAAAAAATAAATAAATAATTCCGGCAACAAAAAGCGTCCAAATGAAAAGAGCAGGTATGGAATGCGATAGCCCGCGATGATGTTCAGTATACATGCCCCGACCTTTAACAAGTTTTATGGCATAATCAAAATCAGGTGCATTTGATCCAATAACAGTTCCTAATAAAATGGCCTGAGCAAGCTCAGGATTAGATGAAACAGCAGGATCTATAAAGCTTAATCCTGCTAATCCAAAACCCATGATAATATGAGTACTTGTATCCATTTTAACCTCCAGGAAAATGTAAATTAACCCGTTCATCCCCAACCATTTTAATACGAAACAATGATTATTTACTTTTCCATTTGATCATTCCATTTAAATATAGTTTAGTAGTTTACTGAGCCAGCCATCATATGTTTATCTTTAATATAAGCAGCTTCTTTGATCATATCGTTTACTATCAAGTCAGCTGAATGTGGAACATGAAGTTTTTTTATATTTACTTTCATGTCAGTTAATTTTTTTTCATCAGATAATAATTGATGCACTTTGTCTGTTATATCTTCAATCTGGTTCACAATAATTGCAGCATGATTGTCTTCAAAGAAATGAGCATTTTCTTTTTCTTGTCCTGGGACTGGTTTGAATAGTACGACAGGAACGCCCAGTGCTGTTGCTTCTGTTAATGTAATTCCACCAGGTTTTGTTATCATACATGAGGCTATCCGATATAGTTCATCAATTCTTTCTACATAACTCAATACTTTGAATTGATTAGGGTAATTTGTAGCGAGAGAATCCAGACTCTCTTTTAAAATTGTGTTATTGCCACAAACAACAACTATTTGGATTTCGTCAGACTTCGAAATAAATGACTGACAAAGTTCTTTAACATTTTTTAGAACACCATGAGCACCAGCCATGATCAAAAGTGTTTTTTTAGTAGGGTCCAACTCGTATTTTTGATAAATTTCTCGTGTATTTATTTCTTCTTCGAATTGAGTCCTGATTGGAATACCAGTTACTTTTACGGTACTAGGATGAATGCCTAATTGAATTAACTTTTCTTTTACATGATTTGATGCAACATAGTACTTATCAATATTTTCATGTACCCAAATTCTGTGTAAACAGAAATCAGTTAAAACGTTAAAAGTTGGAATAATAGTTCCCGTTTTTCTTCGATATTCAGGGACGACGATCATTGGGAATGTATTAATAATCATATCAGGCTGCTCACTCGTTACAATCTGGTGTAATCGTTTGTGTCCCATTTTAAAGTAGAGATTCATCATTCTTTTGTTATAAATTTTATCTACTCCATAATAAAATAAACGATAAAACTGCTTACCTATTGAGAAGCTTTTTAAATATAAATACTGCGTAATCTCCGAAAAAACAGGAAATGATTCTGAATAAAGATTACAGACAATAACCTTTTCAAACCCAAGTTTTTTACACTGATTTTCTAGTGTTTTTGCAACTTGTACATGCCCATTGCCATACTTAGCTGTTAAGATTAACACTTTTGAATTGCTTTTCAACATATTCACCTCAATCTAGTTAGAAACGAATCCCAACAACAATATTAACAGTTCCTCATACAGGTGCATGGTGCAAATGGATGCCTGCATCAATTTTGAGGAGAAATTCAGTTTCATAACAAAGCCAACAAATTAAGTTAATAGGGCCGCATGCCTTTCCTTCATAAATAAAGATATGAAAAGAACAACTGAATTTGTCTTAAAGATTACCATATAAATGTTACTTTTCTATAAAGTAATTATTAAGTATTTCTTAAGATGTAATATTGTAAAGATTTAATGAAGGAATGTTAACATTTGCTGCTTATCAAGGGTAAAAAGATAACATTACTTTTATAAGCAAAACGAATGAAAAGCATGATGGAAATTTGAGAACGATCTTTTATTCCCAAATATAAGGTGTTTCTTGGTATACATAATAATTTAGCCAATTCACAAATAGCAGGTTTGCGTGTGATCTCCAACAATGGATCGGTTGATTTTTTGGATCATCGTTAACAAAGTAGTTTTCTGGAATATCAACAGTGAGTCCTTTTGCTATATCTCTTTCATATTCATCTTTGAGTGACATACGTTCATATTCAGGATGACCAGTTAAGAATATTTGCTTTCCGTCCTCAGACATTACTAGACAAACACCCGCATCTTCCGAATAAGTGAGAATTTGTAAATTCGAATCAGCTTCAATTTCTTTTTTAAAGACATCTGTATGTCTAGAATGTGGGACATAATAGTAATCATCAAACCCTCTTAATAATTTTACAGTCGGATTTACAATTTCATGCTTAAAAATACCAAAGCATTTTTTTTCCAGTTTATATTTATTTACGCCATAGTGATGGAAAAGTCCTGCTTGTGCTCCCCAACATATATGTAAAGTTGAGGTTACATTTGTTTTAGTCCAATCCATAATTTCTTTTAGTTCTGGCCAATACGAAACCTCTTCAAAAGCTAAATGTTCGATTGGTGCACCAGTAATGATCATTCCATCGAATTTCTTATGTTGTATATGTTTAAAAGTTGTATAAAATTCCTCTAAATGTTCAATTGATGTTGTTTTTGATGTGTGTGTTTCAGGTCTTAAAAATGTGATGTTTAATTGAAGTGGAGAATTCCCCAGTAAACGTAATAATTGAGTTTCTGTTTTTTCTTTCTCAGGCATAATATTTAAAATAACAATGTTTAATGGTCGTATATCTTGAGAATACGCTCTTTTTTCTTCCATAATAAAAATATTTTCTTGTTCAAGTATTTCTTTTGCTGGTAAATGACTAGGTATGTTAATCGGCAAAACAGGCACCTCCGTATTTTCTCTGTAGTAGAATCTGATTCTTTATTATAAAAAGTTTAGAAAATTATTTCAATTCAATATTTTGCTGCAGGGTTTTTACTTATCAAAAAATTAATAAGATATGCATATATGGTAAAATATTCTGAATGATAAATCTAGTAAAGTGAGGAAAAAACTGTGGACACTAATAAAATATATAAATCAGATATTGAAATTGCTCAACAAGCAACATTATTGCCTATTAAGCATGTTGCTGAGAAGTTTTTAAATCTTCAAGAGGAAGAATTGGAGTTGTATGGTAAATATAAAGCAAAGCTCTCACTAACACTCCTTGACCGATTAAAGAATAAAAAGCCGGGTCAAGTTATTCTGGTTACCTCAATAAATCCAACTTCAGCAGGAGAAGGAAAATCAACCGTAACTGTTGGTTTAGGGCAAGCATTAAATCAGTTAAACAAAAAAGCAATTATTGCAATGCGTGAGCCTTCACTTGGTCCGACTATGGGGCTAAAAGGTGGTGCAACCGGTGGAGGCTTTTCTCAAGTACTGCCTATGGATGAAATTAATCTCCATTTTACAGGAGATCTTCACGCAATTACAACAGCAAATAATGCATTAGCATCATTTATTGATAATCATATTTATCAAGGAAATAAACTCCGTATCGACCCGAGGCGAATCGTTTGGAAACGAGTATTAGATTTAAATGACCGTTCGCTTCGTAATATTACTATTGGTCTTGGCGGTCCAATGAACGGGGTACCGCGAGAAGATCATTTTGATATAACTGTCGCTTCTGAAATAATGGCTATATTATGTTTAGCTGAAAGTCTATCAGATTTACGAACTAGACTTTCAAAAATTGTCATTGGATATACTTATGAAAACACGCCTATTACGGTAGGAGAATTAGGATATGAGGGTGCACTAACCTTATTATTGAAAGATGCAATAAAACCCAATTTAGTACAAACCATTGAACATACACCTGCAATTATTCATGGTGGTCCATTTGCAAATATTGCACATGGCTGTAACAGTTTATTGGCGACAAAAATGGCTTCTAAACTAGGTGATTATGTAGTAACAGAGGCAGGTTTTGGTGCAGACCTTGGGGCTGAAAAATTTCTAAATATAAAAGCGCGAATTGGCAAGATTTCTCCTGCTGCAGTTGTAATCGTTGCCACAATTAGAGCACTGAAATTACATGGTGGAATAAAAAAAGAAAACCTGTTACAGGAAAATACAACAGCTTTAATGAACGGCATAGCGAATTTAAACAAACATATTGAAACGATAAAAGGCTTTGGCTTACCATATGTTGTGGCAATAAATAAATTTATTACAGATACCGATGATGAAATTAATGCAGTCATTGATTGGTGTGATAAAGAAGCACATCCACAAGCTCTATGCGAAGTATGGGAGCATGGAGGAAAAGGAGGTATTGATTTAGCTAATAAAGTACTTTCTATTATAGATTCGAAAGAGAACCATTTTCATCAATTATATGATCAAAATGAATCTATAAAGGAGAAAATTATGAGCATAGCAAGTAAAGTATACGGAGCAACTGGTGTCCAGTATACTAGTATTGCAGAAAGACAAATCAAAGAATTTGAACAACTAGGATGGAGTGAATTGCCAATCTGTATGGCAAAAACTCAATACTCTTTAACAGATCAAGCACATCTAGTAGGAAGACCGGAAAATTTCACACTCACAATTAGAGAATTCAAAATTTCACTAGGTGCTGGTTTTATTGTGGCTTTAACCGGAAATATCATGACAATGCCAGGATTACCGAAGAAACCAGCAGCTCTTGCAATGGATGTAAATGAGGCTGGTTTTGCTACGGGTTTATTTTAGGGGGTAAAAATGATTGATCCAACCGTATTTGATAACCTAAAAGTAATAGTTGAAGGGTATATTTATGATTTAGATCTTGAAAAGGAAATATCTGTGATAAATAGAAGCGATCTGATTGATTTAGCTAGAATGTCCAGAAGTTATTTGATTACTTTTTCAAATATTGAAAAGAGTCCTTCATCTGTTACTTTTGAAATAGAAATGAAACATAAACAACTCTCAGGTGAACTTCAGGAAACAATTCTTTACCCTGTTTGCCATATCAAGTTAACACTACAAGAGGAGATTAATGGAAAAGAATATGACGAGCTTTTATTAAGAAAACTTAAAAAGCTTTGGGGAGATGAGCATTTGATCAAGCTCTTTGTAACAAAAGAGATAACATCTCCCATTAAAAATTATCAGCACCAATACCAGATATGTTTTAACACAACATATGGCGAGGACGATATCGAAGCTTTATTACAAATTGTCGATCAATCGATCTCCTTGTTAAGAACGATGACAAGATAGTAACCGTGTCAAGTGAACCATTGTCAGCTTTCTTTGTACGAAAGGAAAATACTAGCAAAGCAAAAATCGATATATTTTAGAGTGTTTCAAGCAGAAGGTAATATCTTTAGGTAATGCATTAGCAATTTATTACTTTATTCTAATGATCATTTCATGTACTAGTATTCATATCTGATAGTAATAAACGAATGAAAGAAGTCTTATAATAAGGCTTTATTAATGTGGAAACAAGGGATTATAGCACCAAAGTATATTGGATCTTTTTTGATGGGAGTGGTGTGATTGAGTAAATACGATAACCAATGCTTATTAATTGTGATAATGTTTCAGCACAATTTTCACGAGCTGGCTCTATAGGTGCATGGTAGCTTTTATAAAGGGCACTAAACACATTTTTTTCCGTACAATGAAGCAAGACAACATGTCTTCCGTGCCATGCTTGACCAATTAAAGTTTGCGGTGCTCTATACATATTAATTATTCACATCCTTCATATTTGTTAGGATAATATATGATATTTGACTAGTCCTTTGTTCTTTATTTATTAAAATTACCTTTTAAACAATGTGAATATAATGTAAGGAGTATAATTAATGAAAGAAAAAGATGTAATAACCAAAATTGAAAATGTTGTCTATCAAATCCTGCAAAAAGAGGGAAGCGGGCATGATTGGTGGCATATTGAACGTGTAAGAAGGATGGCAGTTCGAATTGCTGATGCAGAACATGCAAATCGTTTTATTGTTGAATTGGCGGCATTACTACATGATTTAATTGATGATAAACTTCCAGAAAATATGAAACTAGATATACATGATGTTGAACAAATATTAGAGAGAATGGGCATTTCAGACGAAGATGTTTTAGAAATAATAAACATTATCCAAATTATAAGTTTTCGTAAACAAACTCCGAGTAGTCAACTGTCGCTTGAAGCAAAGGTTGTTCAAGATGCTGATCGACTTGATGCAATAGGTGCAATTGGTATTGCGAGAACCTTTGCATATGCAGGAGCGAAAGGAAATCTTATTTATCAGCCAAATGACCAAAAAGGTACTGACGCAATCGGCCATTTTTATGATAAATTACTAAAGCTTAAGGATTTAATGAATACAGCTACTGGGAAATGTCTTGCCGAGGAGAGACATCAGTATTTACATACATATTTAGAACAATTTTATCGAGAGTGGAATGGTCTAAATGAGTTAGAAAATAACTTTTCACCAAACGTTATGATTAGCCGTGGAAAATAGGCTATGTTACAATACTATTACGAATGAAAGGAGTGCTCATATCATGAAAATTAAGTCAATTGAACCTACTCCTAGTCCTAATACGATGAAGGTGCTGCTCTCGGAAGAACTTCCCTCAGGAAAAAGCAATAATTATAAAAAGGATCAGGCACATGAAGCACCCGGTATTATAGGTGATATTTTACATATAGATGGAGTAAAAGGCGTTTATCATGTAGCGGATTTTCTGGCTGTTGAGAGGAATGCTAAATATGATTGGAAAGATATATTAGCACTAGTCCGTCAAGCATTTGGCGAACAGGTTGATGAAGGCAGCTCAAATGAAGGCAAATTAGATGAGGCATTTGGCGAAGTAAAAGTATTTGTACAAATGTTCAACCATATCCCTATGCAAGTAAAATTAACAGACGGTTTGACGGAAACACGCTTTGGTTTGCCTGAACGATTCAAAGAGGCTGTTTTAGCTGCACAACAAGCAAATGAAAACATCGTACTTGATCGTAATTGGAAAGAACATGGAATTAGATATGGTGAACTAGAGGATATTGGAAAAGAAGTAGCAGAAGAAATAAGTGCTGCTTATCCAAATGAAAGATTGCAAAGACTTGTGCAAGCTGCTGCTGATTCGGAGCAAAAAACGAACAGAGTTGGAAAGAAAGCTTATAAAGTTACACTTCAGATGTTAAATGACGAAGACTGGTCTGTACGTTTTGCTCATTTAGATCAATTGGATCCAACTGTAGATGACCTTCCAGTTTTAGAGAAAGCGCTAGATGATGAAAAACCATCGATAAGAAGGCTGGCAACGGTGTATTTAGGCATGATCGAAAATTCGATTGTCTTACCATTATTATTTAAAGCGTTAAAGGATAAATCAGTTACTGTTAGAAGAACGGCAGGAGATTGTTTATCAGATATTGGTGACCCATCTGCAATCCCACCTATGATTGATGCCCTTCAAGATAAGAACAAACTCGTAAGATGGAGAGCAGCAATGTTTTTATATGAAGTAGGAGATGAAACAGCATTGTCAGCATTAAAGCAAGCAGAAGACGATCCTGAATTTGAAGTAAGCATGCAGGTGAAAATGGCAATTGAGCGAATAGAAGGCGGGGAAGAAGCGAAGGGTTCTGTTTGGAAGCAAATGACTGAGCGTAGAAAAGGTTAATACATTAAGACGTGATAAATGATGATGAAGAGTAAGTTGTTTGCATTGTCAAATACCCTATAGTATTCTTTAAATAAATGTTTAGATGTGGAGGGATTTTTATGTCAATGGCATATGACGAATATATGAAACAAGTTGTTAAGCCAATGAGAGCCGAGCTTACAAATGCAGGGTTTGAAGAATTAACAACTGAAGCAGAAGTAGAAGAGTTTATGAAAGTTGCAAAAGGAACAACACTTGTCGTTGTGAACTCTGTATGTGGGTGTGCTGCAGGATTAGCAAGACCTGCTGCAACACAATCTGCCTTAAATTCTGACAAAAAGCCGAATAAACTAGTTACAGTTTTTGCAGGACAAGATAAAGAGGCAACAAGTAAAATGCGTGAGTATTTTAAAGGATATGAGCCTTCATCACCTTCAATGGCACTATTAAAAGACGGTGAAGTTGTTCATTTTATTCCTCGTCATAATATTGAAGGAAATTCGATTGAAAATATCATGCAGAATTTAGAAAATGCCTTCGAGAAATATTGTTAAAAAGGATGCGAAAATGCATCCTTTTTATTATGCATCTAAAAAATGAAAGTGGAGATAAAAATGATCGTAACAACTTCAGGAAGACCCGATAATCAATTAATTCAATTAGCAAACGAAATTTCCCTTGAACTAAACGGTACATTTATAAAGAGAAATAAACAGGCAGTCCAAGATATGAAATCTGCATTTCAAGATACCTTACTTGTTGTAGGGAAAAATCGACTTGAACTTCATGTGATCGATCATGAAAGCCCATTGTTTTTTCATCCGAATTCAGCGATGTTTAGAATTAAAAGACTTCAAAAAGGTGAAAGCGATCTTCTTTGTGAGACTTGTGGACTTAAAGAAGGAGATTCCTTTTTAGATTGTACACTTGGGTTAGCTTCAGATAGTATTATTGCTAGTTTTGTTGTTGGGGACACAGGATATGTGAAAGGGATTGAAGCAAGTCAAAGTTTAGCATATATCGTTAAAAAAGGGCTTCAACAATGGGAAACAGGAATACAAACATTTGATGAAGCAATGAAACGTATTGAAGTGACATCTTCAGATCATTTATCATTTTTACAAAGCTGCCCTGATAAATCCTTTGATGTTATTTATTTTGATCCAATGTTCGAGGAAACGATTGAAGCATCGATTGGACTCTTGCCATTAAAAAGTCTTGCAAACTATTCACAACTTGATGTTAAAACGATAAAGGAAGCAAAGCGTGTCGGTAAAAGAAGAATTGTTTTAAAAGACCATTGGAAAAGTGATCGCTTTATGAAATTAGGTTTCAATGTAAATATCCGCAAATCAGCAAAATTTCATTATGGCGTTATAGAAATAAATGAATAGCAAATGATAATAGTGTGGAGGTGTTATCATTATGACAAAACGTAAAGTTGATCCTTCAAGGGAAGTACTTGGTTCTCCAAATGTGGAGGGACAAGGAACAACAAATAATGAATCAGAGTCAAAGCAGCTTGATTCAGCAAGAAAGAAAAAGAAACGAGTATAAAAAATGGGTGCATACATTTGATGTATGCACCCTCACTTTTTCCATCTTAACCAAGAAATAAACCCCTTGGAAGCTTGATACCCATCATTGGATAAGCCCCTCTAAAGGAAATCACGCTATGTATTTAATCAGTAATTTCTACAAAAATAAAATATGCAAGAGTAACGAAACAGCCAATAAAGAAAAATAAATCATAGCTCATTTTTCTAACCTCCCGAAATGTTATCTTTAATATATGTATGTCTTATTTATTTTAAACGTTTTTGATTACCAATAAAAGTATTTTATCGTTAACAGAATGATTTTCGTTTGATTTGTAATCATTTTGATATATTGTAAATCCAATCTATATGTTAAGATTGTAATATATTAGTATGTTTTGGAAGGACGTTCAGCTATGAATAAATGGTTAAGAAAATCACTTTTTATACTATTCTCAATAGCAACTTTTGGACTTGTTACACCTCCAGCTTCTTTAGCTATACAAGATAAGCCTTCAGAGGATTCATTTTCAAATCCCTCTATTAACGATGAACAAATTGAACGATTTTTACCACCAAAAGTAGATGTAGAACAAATTCCATTTTCAAAGGAACAAGTATTATCTAATTTATTATCTGAAGCTGAACAAAAGTCATACATGAAGTTTGGAGATAAAATTAGCGGAGCAATTGAAGATGAATTTAAAGAAGTCATTTATCCTAAAATGCAAGATATTATTACATATTATATAAATACAGAAAATGATGAGTTATTTCAACATCTTGTTGTCTCAAAACCTTCAGGGGGAACAAGTGAAAAAATATTTCACATATACAATTCGCAAACTGGTAAAGATGTACTGCGTTTTCACGTGCGACGAGAAAACCGTCCATTAGATGGTTATTGGTTCAATTTTCATTATCATACGTATCATGATTCTTTTCAGTCTCATAAGGATTTAGGTAGTATTTATTGGGACAAAAATACGCCGCCAAATTGGATGAGCTACCACTGATACCTTTTTTGTTTCCCGAAAAATGAATAAAATAAGACAAGCACGCATGTTATTTTGCGTGCTTTTTTATTTTACTAGGAAGCAAAGTTAGGTGAATTAATCTTTGTAGAATGATAGTTTAATATGTTGAAATATGGTATTCTATTCATAAAAGTTTTATAACATGAAACCTCATATATCATCCTTTTCCAAACCCTAGTTATTATACAGCGAGAGGAAGAACAACATGAAAAAGGGTATATTTTTCTTATTAATTCCACTTATGTGTCTCCCCTTTTATCATTTAGCTAAAGCTATACCAGAAGGAATGCCGTTATCTACATATTCCTTTAAGTCAAAAGAAGTCATTTTATCGAAACCAATAGTAGGGGAGATCATTCTTTTACCAGAATCATCTTTTTCTGAAGATGAGGTTTTTTCTATGATCAGGAATATAGAAAAAGTCGATCAGAACATCTTAATGCTTGCAGCAAGACAAAATATTAAGATTAAATTATTTAATGGTTCTCTAACAGATCAAGAGGGCTTAACTAGTTTACAAGATAAAAAGCCAAGAGGTTATACGGAATCAGCTCCGAATTGGGATCAAGTACCTGGGATGAGTAAAGATAGAGTCGTTTATGCGAAAATTGGGCATAGTGAATATGGAAAAGGCCATTCATCTGTTTCATTAGAATTACACGAGCTAGCACATGCAATTGATAAATATGTTTTTTATTATGTTCGTAAAGATCCGATGTTTCTCAATATTTGGAAACAAGAAGTGCATCAATTATTTCCAATGCGAAATTATTTTATTCAATTTCCAGAAGAGTACTTTGCAGAATCGTTTGCAATGTATTACCACAACAAAGAAACGAAATTACAATTAAATGAAAAAGCACCACTTACATTTAAGTTTATCCATTCTTTAGAACAAAAAGCGGCCAATCAGCCAAAAATCAAATATGTGAGTTTTCAATAACCTTAAAAATAATGGTAAAATACATGGGGTAATTTAAGTAAGGGAAGTGTAAAAAATGAAACAATATTTAGAATTATGTAAACATGTCCTTGAAAATGGAGTAAAAAAAGGAGACCGAACTGGAACTGGTACAATTAGTACATTTGGATATCAAATGAGATTTGATCTACAGGAAGGATTTCCTTTAATGACAACGAAAAAACTTCATACCAAATCAATCATCCATGAATTGCTTTGGTTTTTAAAAGGAGATACAAATATAAAGTATCTTCAAGAAAATGGGGTTCGAATTTGGAATGAATGGGCAGATGAAAAAGGTGAGTTAGGACCTGTCTATGGTCATCAATGGAGATCATGGCCAGCTAAAGATGGCTCAACGATTGACCAAATTTCAAATGTTGTAAACCAAATAAAAAATAATCCTGATTCTAGAAGATTAATTGTTTCTGCTTGGAATGTGGCTGATGTCGACAACATGGCACTGCCGCCTTGCCATTGTTTTTTTCAATTCTATGTAGCTGATGGCAAACTTTCATGCCAGCTATATCAAAGGTCTGCTGATGTATTTTTAGGTGTTCCATTTAACATTGCTTCATATGCATTATTAGTTCATATGATGGCACAAGCAACAAATTTAGAGGTCGGAGAATTTGTTCATACGTTTGGTGATGTACATATATATACAAATCATCTTGATCAAATCAAAGAACAATTAAAGAGAGAACCCCGTCCATTACCGACTTTAAAAATGAATAGTGATGTATCATCGATTTTTGATTTTACTTTCGACGATTTTACAATTGAAGGATATGATCCACATCCACATATAAAGGGAGCTGTTAGCGTTTGATTTCATTATTGTATGCAATGGATAGAAATCGACTTATCGGTAAAAACAATCAACTTCCATGGCATTTACCACAGGATTTAGCTTATTTTAAGCGTGTTACTATGGGACATACTATTGTAATGGGGAGGAAAACATTTGATTCGATTGGTAAACCATTACCTGGAAGAGAAAATATCATCATTACAAGAGATAAACATTTTACTAGTAATGGTTGCAAAATAATCCATTCAATTGATGAATTACTTGAACTTTCAAGGAATAAAATGGATGAAGAAATATTTGTGATTGGCGGAGCTGAAATCTTTAAAGAAATACTGCCTTATAGTGATCGTTTATATGTAACGAACATCTATCATGAGTTCGAAGGGGATACGTATTTTCCAAGTATAGATGAAAATGAATGGAAAATGATATCAAAAGAACCAGGTATTAAAGATGACAAAAATCCATATGATTTCGATTTTGTCGTCTATGAAAAAATAATAAAATAAAAACAGCCTCAAAAATGAAAGATGAACAACTCATTTTTGAGGCTGTTTTTTAATTATAAAAGATAAAATAATACTGAAAAGAAATGTAAGATCGTTCCAGCGAGTACAAACAAGTGCCAGATTGCATGGTGGTATTTAAACCCTCTCCATACATAAAAGATTGCACCAATTGTATATAACACTCCTCCAACAACGAGTAATAAGACACCATTGTAAGCCACGTTTTCGGTAATTTGACCCCATGCGAAGATAATTAACCAGCCCATAATAACATACATAAGTGTAGAGAAAAATACATATTTTTTCACAAAGAATGCTTTAAATAGTGTTCCGACAATAGCAAGGCCCCAAACAATTCCAAATAATGTCCAGCCAATCCAGCCTTTAACCGCGATGAATAAAAACGGTGTATAAGAGCCTGCTATAAAAAAGTAGATAGCAGAATGATCAAGTATTTCAAAAACATCCTTTGCTTTTCCAGCTGGAAAACTATGAACCAATGTCGAAGCAGTATATAAAAGGACCATAGTGATTCCAAAAATTGTGAAGCTGACAATATGCAATGCTGAACCATATGAGGAGGAAAAAACAATTAAAATGACTAATCCCGCCATGCTTAATAAGCCACCGATTCCATGAGTGATTGAATTAGCAATTTCTTCGCCTTTTGAAAATGTATGTGTATTAGCCAATTTTTGTCGTACTCCTTTCAAACTCAATTCATTCGTACAATTATATTCACTTTTCAAGCATATATAGTATAAATAATACTCACGTAAAAACATGTGCTTGCTTGTCCATTAGAGTAACTAAGATCACTAAATCTAAGATTCATAATTAATATGGATGTGATAACCTTCTGACAAACAAAAGGATAAATTTATTATAACACCAATGAAAATGAAATACACAATATTAAAGAATCGACTTACGAGAACTGTGTCATTAAAGCTTTTTTGTTCGATCGTAACATAAGACTAGCTTTACACCAATTTTAAAAAGAAGAGCCTTTACATAAAAAAATCTGTTAAAATTTTAACTATTACCGCTATATTTAGAATATTCATGATATAATTTTAAAATTAATAAGTTTTTGAAAGGGTCGTGACAATGAAACAAACTATCAATGAATTACAGAATGTATATGTAGAAGATATTTTAAAAGCGAATCATTTATTAAAAGATGTTGTAACACATACTCCATTACAAAAAAATGAAAAGCTTTCGGAAAAATATCAATGCAATGTGTACTTGAAAAGAGAAGATTTACAAGTTGTGCGATCATTTAAAATTCGTGGTGCTTATAACAAGATTAAACAACTTGATGAAACTCAAACAGTAAATGGAATCGTTTGCGCAAGTGCTGGTAACCATGCACAAGGTGTGGCATATTCATGCAGACAATTAAAAATTCACGGTAAAATTTTCATGCCATCAACGACACCTCGTCAAAAGGTGTCCCAAGTTGAGTTGTTTGGTAAAGAATTTGTCGAAATCATTTTAACAGGTGATACATTTGATGATGCAAGCCAAAAGGCTGTTGAGTGTTGTAAAGCTGAAAATCGTACATTTATTCATCCTTTTGATGATGTTGATGTCATTGCAGGACAAGGGACAATTGCAGTTGAAATATTAAATGACTCGGATGTAAATTTGGATTATGTTTTTGCTAGTGTTGGTGGAGGAGGCCTTATTTCGGGATTAGGCACATACTTTAAAAGTATTTCTCCGTTAACAAAAATAATTGCTGTGGAACCTGAGGGTGCAGCATCTTTATACAATTCACGATTAGAAGACAAAGTCTTGACACTTGAAAAAATTGATAATTTCGTTGATGGGGCTGCAGTTAAACGCATTGGTGATAAAACTTTTGCAATTTGTAAGGATGTTGTCGATGAGGTTGTCCTTGTACCAGAAGGGAAGGTTTGTACTACAATTTTAGAATTATATAATGAAAATGCGATTGTGGCTGAACCAGCTGGCGCATTATCAATATCTGCTTTAGATTTTGTTAAAGATGAAATTAAAGGAAAAAATGTTGTTTGTATAGTTAGTGGCGGTAATAATGATATCGGCAGAATGCAGGAAATGAAAGAGCGTTCAATGATTTATGAGGGATTACAACATTATTTTATTGTAAACTTCCCGCAACGTGCAGGTGCTTTAAGAGAATTCCTTGATGAAGTTCTTGGACCAAACGATGATATTTCACGTTTTGAATATACGAAAAAGAATAACAAAGATAACGGTCCTGCCTTAGTTGGTATTGAATTAAAACATAAAGGTGACTATGAACTATTAGTACAAAGAATGAAGAAAAAAGGTTTCGATTTTACTGAAGTTAATAAAGATAGCTATTTATTCAATTTACTAATATAAGAGTGTACAAAAAATATAAAAAGAACTAAAAAATAATTTTTTTCTGACATGAATAGACAGATTTCTCGAAAAAATTGGGTTATAATATAAGAAACGGGTAAAAAAGAGGATTGATAACTTGTTATTAAAAAGCCTAGAGTTCAAGCTGATGAGTGGACAGAAGGTAAAGATCATTGAAATCCCAGTATTGGAGGAAGATAACAAATACCGTTTCATGCTTCAAATCCGTTTACAAACTTTTTTAACAACAATTTATGCCCAAAAGCAACCTAAAAGTATTTATTCATTTAAAGATTATTTGAAAAATAAAATAAAGTGGCCTGATTATGAGGCGATTTTTGGATCTTACATCTTAAAAAACAATGCATAATTACAAAAAAACCAGAGAAATCTGGTTTTTTTGTATTCTATTTGTAGTGATTATTTTTATATCAAATACCAATGTTTACGAGTTGGAAGTGCAGTCATATAATCATGAGAATTTCAGCATATCATCATGTTAGGACAATAGATTTTTTTTACGAATACAAACAAAGTACTAGTTGAAAAAAATCAGAGGGATAAAAATATCAAAACTACAAAGGATATCCATTTATTTTGCATTGAAACATCATAGATTGAATGTATAATAAAGGATAGTCTTTCTAGGGATGTGATATAATGAGCAACATTAAAATTGTAACAGACTCCACAATGGATATTAGTAAAGAACTGATAGATGAATATAATATTACGGTTGTACCATTATCCATTACAATTGATCATCATACATATATAGATGGTGTTGATATTGAACCAGATGAATTCTTATCATTGATGAAAATTTCAGAAGAACTTCCAAAGAGTTCACAGCCACCTACAGGAAAATTTCTAGATGTATATAAGCAATTGAGTAAAGATGGAAGCGCTATAATATCGATACATATGACAGAGGCATTAAGCGGAACAATCCACTCCGCACACGGAGCAGCACAAATGTCAGATGCAGATGTTACGGTTGTAGATTCCTCGTTTATTTCGAAAGCACTTGGATTTCAAGTTGTAGAAGCTGCCGAGATGGCGAAAAATGGGTTTAATAAAGAAGAGATCCTACAAAGGCTGAATGAAATGAAGAAAAATACAACCCTATATATTATGGTTGATACTCTTGAAAACCTTGTAAAAGGGGGAAGAATTGGTAAGGGAAAAGCTTTAATCGGTTCGCTTTTAAATATTAAACCAATAGCAAAACTTCAGGATGGTGTATACACTCCAATTGGAAAGGTAAGAAGCCATTCACAGGCGATAAAATTTTTAGCAAAGCAATTCGCTGAAGATATTAAAGGCAAAACAGTAAAGGCAGTTGGAATTGCACATGCAGATGCTTTTGAATTAGCAACAAAACTTAAGAATGCGATTAACGATATCAGTCCGAATTGTCAGATAGATATATCGTTTACAACACCAGTGATTACAACTCATACTGGTTCTGGTGCAATTGGATTTATGTTTTTAGCAGAATAAGGAAAAAGGACTAGCTATCTTAAGAGCTGGTCTTTTTTACATGTAAAGGCTCATTTTCGTTAGAGATGGAAACATATTGAAATTTGAAATAACTAGAAAGTAAAACACATATATTAAAATAACATATAATAGGGGGTGTTTTAACATCTCACAGAAAATCCTTTTTATAGGTGATTTTGGAATTGATGATATTATCGCACTGCTATTTGCTTATTATAATCCTGAAATCGAAATCGTAGGCATTGTAGTTGATTATGGCAATATTTCGAAAGAGAATGCTACAAAGACTGCATCATACATTCAAGAGATAACCGGGCTAACGAAAGTTCCTCTTATTGGAGGAGCAATTCGACCCTTAACGGGCGAGGTACCGACCTATTTTCCGGAAATTCATGGCGAGTTTGGTATGGGGCCAATAATTCCAAAGTTTAACACTAATAACCATATTGAAGAATTTGAAAATTTCCATGAAATCCTTTCTGTTGTCAATCAATATCAAAATGAATTGATCATTGTGAATGTTGGTAGATTAACTTCTTTAGCAACTGCCATTGTTCTTTATCCAAATCAAATGTCGAAAATAAAAGATTTATATATTATGGGTGGTGCCTTCCTATATCCGGGGAATGCATCACCAATAGCAGAAGCAAATTTTTATAGTGATCATTATGCAGCAAATTTAGTACTGACATATGCTAAAAACGTAAAGATCTTCCCATTAAATATTACAAACTATGCAATCATACCCGAAAACATTGTAAACAAAATAGATAAATATTTTAAAGAGAATGATGATCCAGCAGGCCAATTAATAAAACCAATGATAGATTACTATTCAAACTGGTATAAAAAAAGAGATCCTTCTATTTTAGGGGGACCTTTGCATGATCTTTTAACATTATGGGCAGTAGACAATAATGATTTATTTCAATTTGTTGAAAAGCCAGTAAAAATTGTAACTAGTAATGATGATGGAAGAGGATTTAGTATTGGTGATTTTCGACCATATAAAGATTTAGCAGACTATCCAATCCATTCGATTGCTATTCGATTTGATTACAAAGATTTTTTATTAGATATCGTTAAAACCTTTACAAAGGATCCATCATTAGATGAACGGAAATGAAATCTTCATATGCTACCCTTTATTTGGACGCCAAATTTTGTTACACTTTATAGGTGCAAATGAAGAGGCGAAGGGTGAAGATTGATTGAAAAGAATAAAATATGGGCTTTTTTATATGGTAATCGTTAGTATATTTTTGCTTTTATCAGCTTGTGGCAATTCATCTGTGATTAAAGATCCATTAAATTATGAGGTCCAATCCTTTCAATATAGTAATCAAGATGGAAAAAGTGTATCTTTAGAAGATTTAAAGGGTGATATATGGATTGCGAATTTTATTTTTACAAGCTGTGAAACAGTTTGCCCTCCAATGACAGCACATATGAGTAAGCTACAGGGAATGATTGAAGAAGCAGGTCTGGATGTAGAGTTAATTTCTTTTAGTGTTGATCCTGAAATTGATACACAAGAAAAGTTAAAAGAGTTTGCTAAAACTTATTCAGTTAATTTTAAAAATTGGAGTTTTTTAACAGGATATTCTCAAAAGGAAATTGAAGATTTTGCAATGGAAAGTTTTAAAACAATTGTTAAAAAACCAGCAAATGAGGATCAAGTTATTCATGCAACTAGTTTTTATTTAATTGATCAAAACGGCATTGTTTTGAAAGACTATAGCGGGGTAGACAAACCTCCATATGATGAAATGATTGCTGATATGAAAGCATTAGCAAATTAATTTAATAAATGGTAAAAAGATTCCATTTGGAATCTTTTTTACTAACATGATGTTGGGAATCTTTTACTAGATTAATAGTTAAGGTGATTTTATGAAACGGAAAATAGTAGCGATTTGTATTTTTGGCTTACTGGCTGCTACAGGATGTATGGCTGAACGAACTGGAAATTTAGGAGCCGAGCCCGATTCAGAAATAAACAAGCAAGAAGCATCTGAAGTGAATGCTCCAAAGACGATTAAACTTGTTGGTATCGGTGATTCATTAACAAAAGGAATAGGTGATGAATCTGGTCATGGCGGATACTTCGGAATGGTGAAAGATAAGATAGAGGAACAGGATCATATTAAAGAAGTATCAGTGAAGAATTTTGGTGTGAAAGGGCATAAAACAAGCAATTTACAAGCTAAGCTTCAGGAAGAAGCGGTAATAAAAAGTGTAGAAGAGGCTGATATCATTCTGATGACAATCGGAGGTAATGATATTATGAATGTCGTAAGAAGTAACATCTTTTCACTTGATTTCGAGCCTTTTCGAACCGAGCAGAAAAACTATGAAAAGAGATTAAAAGATGTTTTTACGACCATTCGTCATCATAATTCTAATGCATATATTGTTTTTATAGGCCTTTATAACCCATTTCAATCTATGCTTCCAGAGCTTCCGGAAATAAATACGATTATAAATGAATGGAATGTAAATACAAAACAAATGATTAATAAAGATGACAAAGCTATATTTGTATCAGTTGATCAACTCTTTTCTAATGATCATGATGAGCGACTCTTTTATAAAGATGAGTTTCATCCTAATGAAAAAGGGTATTCTTTAATTGCAGGTGAAGTTTTTAAGGCAATTAAAGAAATTGACTTTGAAAGATTTAATAATGAGAAATGAGTGAGTATGACTTTGAATAAATGGAAAATTTCCTTTCTAATTTTATTGATCATAAATATTGTGATCATACTTACCATCTTCGCTTTCATGCTAATACCGAATAAACCTTTAGAAGAAGATGGAACTAATAAAATAGCGTCGGCAGAAGCTATACCATTCCTAATAAAAACTCAAAAGAATTCGTTAACAGATTTAATAAATCATTATTTAGAAGAAGAAACTGCACAAGAAAATTTACAATATCGGGTAGAGTTGAAGGAAAATGTCCATGTTTATGGAGTTATAGAAGCATTTAATAAAGAAATAAATATGACAATGATTCTTGAACCAAAGGTGAAATCTGATGGAAATATGCAATTACTCGTAAAGGAATTATCGATAGGGAGATTGAAACTCCCTGTATCATATGTATTAAAATATATGAATACAAATTATGATCTTCCTAAATATGTAAAAGTTGATACAGGCAATAATTTGATTAATATTCAACTTGATGAGCTGAAATTCAAAAATGGTTATACTGCTCGAGCAGAAAGTTTTAACTTAGTAAATGATGATATTACGTTTACATTGTATGTACCTTTGCCATAACAGTAACTATCTGGATAAATAGGTCTGACAATTCGTGTCAGGCCAAATTTTTCACGAAAATAGTTTAGAGAAAATGGTACGAAATACCCTATGATACATATCTAGAATGAAACGAGTTAAACATGTATACTAATAAAGAAGAATGTCGAATTATACTATTCTTGCAGACTGAAAGATCGATAGAGAA
This sequence comes from Metabacillus sediminilitoris, assembly GCF_009720625.1. Classification (NCBI taxonomy): domain Bacteria; kingdom Bacillati; phylum Bacillota; class Bacilli; order Caryophanales; family Bacillaceae; genus Metabacillus; species Metabacillus sediminilitoris. The sequence continues at coordinate 3,362,856 of NZ_CP046266.1, read as the reverse complement.
TAAGGGTATTACGTTTAAATTTATGTAAAAGTTGCGTTCCGCCCCTTTACCACAGAAAAGAGGAGGATATTCTTTATGTTTTGTACAAGCTGTGGAGCCAATCATTTGGAAAATAATGCAAATTACTGTTCACATTGTGGAAAAAGACTTGAAAGTAAAAAAGTGAAAAATAAAAAACGAACTATTTTAGTTTATCTCATGCCTTTGATAAGTTTTATAATCGTAATTCTCTTGCTTTTTTCAACGAATATTTATGAGTCAAAAGTAAATGCAAAGGTTCTGGCTCTTCAAGAAAAAGCAGAAAAGGCGGCACTTGAAGGAAAGTACCAAAAAGCATTAGCATATATTGAAGACGGCCTTTCATATCGTAATGATTACGAAATATTGAAAAAAGAACAGGAAATCATTAATACTTTTATTGACTTAAATGAAGATCTACATGAAGTAGAAAAGAAAATGATAAATGAAGATTTTGATAATGCACAAAAAGAGATTAATTTGTTAAAAAGGCAAATTGACTTAAACCGTTCCCCGTTATTTGTTAACCTTTTGAATCAAGTTGAACAAGCTGAAACAAGTGTAAAAGTTGGAGAAATAAAAGGGGAAATTAATCAACTTACGACAATTGATGAGCTAGCTGATAAGTTATCTACTCTATATTCATTAAACATACAAGAAGCATCGGAATTAAAACAGCAGATCTACACAAAAATGGTGATGATTAGTTCAATAGAAGCAGAAAAAAGTCTTGAAGCGAAGCATTTTAACCAAGCTGTTTTAGTAGTAGACGCAGCCCTTCAATATGTTGTAAACAATGAAAAACTATTATCATTAAAAGAAAGAATAATAACTGAAAAAGCTTCCTTTGAAAAGGAAGAGCAAGAGCGGATAGAGAAAGCAATGAAAGTTGCAAAAGCGGAAGAGGAAAGAAATCTTACGAAAGCAGTACAGTTAGCAAGTATTGAATTGAAAGTTGATAAATATGGTGATGCCTATATTGAGGGAAAAGTGAAAAACAGTGGAACAAAGCCTGCTTATTCCATTATTGTTGAATTTACTGTAGTTGATAAAAATGGAAAAAAAGTCGAAGATGGTAAAACAAATGTATTTCCTAATAAACTACAGCCCGGTAAGACAGGGGATTTTGAGCATGTAACGTATTCTGCAAAAGAGAATGCGAAAGTGGAAATTAACAATATATCCTGGTTACTCGAAGAGAAGAAAGGATAAATTATGAATAGAAAGTTAATCATTAGTATCATTGTAACAATTCTTATATGGGTTTGTGGTGGTCTAGGTTATGTTTATACAAAGGACAAAATAGCTGAAAAAATGTTTTCTGAATCCACTATCCTAAAAAGGGTTGAATCTTCAGGTATCAAACAAGCAGTTCCAGATATCAAGGAAATCATAAGAGAGGCGCAAAAAAAAGTTGTGATGGTTGAGCTTGATGATGGCTCGGTAGGATCTGGTTTTTTATACAACAAAAAAGGTGATGTAATTACAAATGCTCATGTTGTTAGCGGGGCAGATACAGTTAAAATCCGGACAACAGATGCGAAAGGTTTTAATGGTCAGGTAATTGGGATCAGTACCGAAACAGATGTTGCGGTTGTCAGGGTCGAAGGATTGAAAAATATTGACCCATTACCACTTGAACCAAGTTCAAAGCTAGAAATTGGTGATGAAATATTAGCACTTGGTAGTCCATTAGGTTTTCAAAATACTGTAACAACAGGCATTATTAGTGGTACAGATAGAGAATTAAATGTTGATCCATACATTTATGAAAATGTTTACCAGATCTCAGCCCCGATTGCACCTGGAAACAGTGGAGGTCCATTAATTGATCGCTCAACAGGAAAAGTTGTCGGGATAAACTCTGCCAGAATCGAACAAGGAAATATTGGTTTCAGCATCCCTATTAATTCTGTTTTATCATTGGTCAATAGTTGGTCTGAAACTCCAATGAAAAATCTACCGGCAATAACATCCCTAAACTCTGCAGCAGATATTGATGTAAATAAAATGTTAGAGACTTCAGATTATCTTGTAAATTATTTTATCGAAAGTATTAATTTTCGAGATTTTGTCACAGCCTATTCGCTTTTAGGTAGTGAAAGTCAATCAAATATTGATTATCAAACATTTCGTAATCAATATTTGAATACCATTTCTTTAAGCGTTAATGAATTAAAGACAACAAATCAAGAAAATCAGGTAATTGTCGAAACTGAGATTTCCGCAATAGAACGAACAGGTGAAAAAGAGAAGACAAAAACCTATAACATGAATTTTATTGTTGCATATGAAAATGATCAGGCTAAAATTATATCAAAGGAAATTGTAGAATAATGATCAAAGGGGATCTATTTATTGTATATCAATTTTCAGATATACTGTTTGAAAATGGGTGTAGAATTAAGTAATAATGTATATGCGGGGGGAAGGTAATTGAAAGACAAATACGTTATTTTTACAGTATTATCAATATTTTTTTCATTTATTTTCGGTGCAATAGCATATCAACAATTTTATGCAGAAAAAATGGATGAGGTTTACTTAAACATTGCCTATTGCACTCTGTTTTTAAGTATTGCCATTTATTTATGGCATATGAAAGACGAAAAAAGAAAAGATAATAGTTGAAAAATGAGAGGTAAACACCTCTCATTTTTTAGGTTTTAAAGGATTGATTATTGTGCTTGTTCTTCTTCAGCGCCTTCTTCAGTTTCAGTACCTTCCTCAGTCTCAGTACCTTCTTCTACCTCAGCGCCTTCCTCAGTGCCTGTTTCTTCTTCAGGAGTTTCTTCTGTGTTGTTACATGCAGCCATTAAAAATACAGCAAGTAATGATGCTCCAACTTTCAATAATAAACTCTTATTCATTGTTTATTCCTCCCATGTAACGATTGAGTGATCACTTGTGAACCAGCTGGCTCAATCTAATAATAATGGAAAATATGGACATGTATACTCTTTTTACAAAATCTGTACATTATCTTTATAATATCAAAACACCGTTAAAATTTATTAACATTATTTACAATAAATTATTATTAAAGTAGTTATATAGGCAGTTTTAATTGATAGATAGTGAGTATGAAGTCATATTATGTAAATATAAATTACATAATAGTGGTTTTTTTGGATATTTTTGGAACAATTAAGCTCTTGAAATAAATGAAATTAGATAAACTATTTACACTTTTGGGTTTTGTTTTCTATAATAAGTATATTAGTTATTGGAAAAATTTGAGTTCATACTAAATGTTTGTTACGATAAAATTCTAATTGATTAAATATTACAATTGAACTCGGAGGGTGAATGATGGAGCGATTTACTCAAAATGTTGGCGATAATATGATATCTTACATAGATCAAGGGGTTGGACCATGTGTAGTGTTGATCCACGGCTTTTGTGGTAATAGCCATTACTGGAAGTATGTCGTTCCGCATTTAGTGAAAAAAAACAGAGTTCTTTCTGTAGATTTAAGAGGACATGGGGATTCAAGTACACCGAGGGATTGCTGTGAAATAACTGATATGGCCATGGATTTAGGAAGTTTGTTAGACTCATTACAAATTGAACGAGCTACACTAATTGGCCATTCATTAGGCGGTTATATTAGTCTTGCTTTCGCTGAAATTTATCCTGAAAGATTAACAGGTTTGTCTTTAGTTCACTCAACTGCTTATCCTGATTCTGAAGAAGCAAAAGGTAATCGTGATAAAGGGATAAATAAGATTTCTAATGAGGGAATAGTTCCTTTTGTAAATGATTTAATCCCAAAGCTTTTTTCAGAAAAGAATGAAAGTGAACTAATTAATCAAGTGGATTTTGTTAAAAAGATTGGTTATAAAACTTCAGAATTTGGTGCAATTGGTGCACTTAAAGCAATGAAAAATAGACCAGATCGAAACCATATTTTAAAAAATCTCCAAGTTCCAGTTCTATTAGTTGCTGGTAGCGAGGATAGGGTAATCCCTATTGATAAGGTTTTTTCTGTAGATAAAGGGAATATTCAACAAACAGTTATTGAAGATAGTGGACACATGTCGATGCTTGAACAGCCAGAAAAATTAGCAGCAGTTCTACAAAACTTTTTGGGAAACGTTGTGGATAGTAAAATGTAAAAAAATAAGGCCCCTCAATGGTTCTGAAATTGAGGGGTCTCAAGTATTTTAAGACTTAAGTTGTGCTCTTTTAATAAATGAAAGTTCATTCTCAATAAGCCCGCAAACTCCACATTGTACCTTATAGTGAGGGCCATTATAAGTGATGTGGAAGGGATCTAAAGAAGATTGTTCAAGCTCTTCAATTATAACTCCTGTTTGAGGATCTAATTTAACTGATTTGGCTTGTTGTTCAATAATGTTAAAGCGTGTACGATTTGTCTTACAATTGGGGCATAAATATGGTGTTGACATTTTTTTGCACCTCCTAGTATATATAACTATCGTGTGCGTATGAAACAAAAAATATGTAGGAAAGACAATACCTAAAGAAACGAAAATGCTCGTTATTATTTTGACAGCTTTTCCAATAAGGAAATAAAGTTTTCAATTTCTTGATCACTTAGATCATTAAATTTTTGTAAAAGGAAATCTGTTTTCTTTTTTTCAAATAGTTGTAATGTGTTTTTTCCTTCTTCTGTTAAATGTAAATTAACAATTCGACGGTCTTGTTCAGACCGAACACGTTGAATCCATTCTTTTTCAATTAGAGAATCCGTTACTGCAGTAATATGTGAAGCAGAGACATTTAACATTTTTGATAAATCTGATGATTTTTTCGAACCTTGTTCATAAAGAGTTTTAAGAATGAAAAATTCATTTCTAGACATTTCTTTATCATAAACAATGTTCATATCCTGGCGTAATTTTTTATATACACTTCGCATGAGAGCTTCCATTTCATACATTTTTTCTTGTTTACTTTTCAACCTAATTCCTCCGAACCCACAATTTATTCTATTTTTAAGACTAAGGAATGTTTAATGAAGTGTCAAGTAGAGTATATAAATAGGCGGGTATAATAGAAATCGTATCGTTTTTTTAAAAGTTACTCATGATATATAATATGATTAATAATGTTTTACATTGGGGGCAAAAATGATGAATAAAGATATACTTGAGGTTGCAACGTTTGCAGGTGGTTGTTTTTGGTGCATGGTTCAACCTTTTGATGAACTTCCAGGTATAGTAAGTGTTATATCAGGTTATACAGGTGGGGATAAGGAAAATCCTACATATGAAGAAGTTTGTTCTAATACAACGGGACATCTTGAGGCTGTACAAATTACCTTTCAACCAGATATCTTTCCGTATGAAAAGTTGTTGGAATTGTATTGGCAGCAAATAGACCCTACTGATGCGGGGGGGCAATTTTATGATCGTGGTGAATCATATAAAACGGCGATATTTTACCATACTGAGAAACAAAAATTATTAGCTGAGAAATCTAAACAGCAACTTGCAGAAAGCGGAAGATTTTCAAAACCTATTGTTACGATGATAGTAGAAGCAAAACCTTTTTATCCAGCAGAAGACTATCATCAAGATTTCTATAAAAAAAGCACTTCACGATATAAACATTATCGAACAGGTTCTGGTAGAGATCGATTTATTGAACAGCATTGGAAAGAAAAAAATCGTGAAGAGTTAAAAAAAGTATTAAGTCCGATGCAATTTGAAGTCACACAAAACAATGGAACTGAACCACCATTTCAAAATGAGTTTTGGAATTTTGAAAAGGAAGGTATATATGTTGATATCGTGTCGAGAAAACCATTGTTCAGTTCAAAAGATAAATATGATGCAGGATGCGGTTGGCCTAGTTTTACAAAACCAATTCAGGAAGTTGAGGTTGTCGAAAAAGTAGATACTAGTTACGGAATGGTGAGAACGGAAGTGAGAAGTAAAACGGCTGATACTCATCTTGGTCATGTCTTTGATGATGGACCAGGACCAAATAGACTTAGGTATTGTATAAATTCTGCTGCACTTAAATTTATTCCAAAAGAAGACCTTGAAAAAGAGGGATATGGAAACTACGCGGATTTATTTAAATAAGTTTATCTCCAAATGGGCGAATGCACATACGATACAACCCACCCGAAACATAATGTAAAGAGAAGTAAAATTATACTAATGAGGAGTGGGGAAATATGCATTGCTATTATGATCATGGATATCCTAATGCACATCCAGGTTATGGGTATGGAAATAGCTTCGTGTTAATTGTCGTTCTTTTTATTTTGTTAATTATCGTTGGCTCGGCTTACCTTCGATAAATAAAGCATGTATTTGAGCTCCGTTGGGGCTCTTTCTTTTTTTATATATGTAAACCGTTTTGTAAACTAAGTTGACATTAATTTATCCATACATTCCCATATATCTTATAAATGGGAATGGGGGATGAAGATGTACTGGGAGTTATAAGCTGAAGAAGTGATAAATGGAAAAATGATTTCAATGGAAGAAGCTGAAAGAGTTTTAAATTGTCATGAAGATAATTTACTATTAATTTTAAATGGTGCATTTAAAATTAGAAAATATTATTAAGGGAAAAATTAAAGTTAAATATGATTATGAATACAAAATCTGGATTATGTCCTGAAAACTGCGGGTATTGCTCACAATCTATCGTATCAAACGCACCTATTGAAAAGTATAAAATGCTTGATAAGGAAACTATTCTAAAAGGAGCAGAAAGAGCTCATCATTTAAATACGGGAACATATTGTATTGTAGCAAGTCAAGTGTCGCGGTCCTTCAAACAAAGAGGTGGAACATGTTTCTGAAGCTGTTAAGGAGATTAAAGCAATATATGGCTTAAAGGTTTGTGCTTGCTTAGGTATTTTTAAACCTGAACAAGCAAATAGATTAAAAGAGGCAGGTGTTGATAGGTATAACCATAAAGTTGATACCTCAAAAGAACATCATGAAAAGATAACAACCTCACATACATATGATGACCGATTAAATACGATTGAAATAGTAAAAAACAGCGGGATATCACTATGCTCTGGTGTTATTGTGGGAATGAAAGAGACGATAGAAGATGTAGTAAACATGGCTTTTACTCTAAGAGAATTAGATGCAGACTCTATTCCAATTAAATATTTACACGCCATTGATGGAACACCATTAGAGGAACAAATGTGCTAAATCCTAGATATTGTTTAAAAGTTTTGGCGTTATTCCGGTATGTGAACCCAACAAAAGAAATAAGAATTTCCGGTGGCAGAGAGGTGAATTTGGGAACATTGCAACCATTTGGCTTGTACGCTGCAATTTCTATTTTCATTGGCGATTATTTAACGACAAAAGGGCAAAAAAATACAGCTGATCATAAGGTGCTAGAAGAATTAGGATTTGAAATTGATTTTTCTTCTGAGGTAGATAATTTTATGAGCTAATCCATTTTTATTTTTTAAAAAATAGCTTTTAGTTTCATTCTCACCTTTATCAAGCTATAATGAAAAAAATCTCTATAAAGGGGGAATGATACATGAAATCCTTTTATCACTATTTAATGAAATTTCGTCACCCTAAACCAGTGGATGAGATTTCGAAATTTGCCAATGATGCATATCTTGATCATAGCTTTCCAAAAGGTTCAGTAAGCTATGATGAACTAAGCTCATATTTAGAAATGAATGGGACGTATTTAACAAGTGTGTCTGTATTCGATAAAGCTTGGGATGGTTATCAAAATGAGATTGTAAAACAAATATAAGTTTCAATAAAAAACATGTAGATAACTTAGCAAAGTTACCTATATGTTTTTTATTTTATACATTTTTGGATCGAAAATAAGTTGATTTACATATATAGACAAACTATTCATATTAAAAAATTACCCATGACGATTTCTGAAATACAGCATATACTATCTTACCCCATAATCACGACAAAGGAGAGATGAACAATGTCAAGTAAAAATAGACCGAAATTTAGTATAGGGGACATTGTCGTGATTATTATGTATGGGACAGTTGGAACGGTAACGAAGCTGCATCAAGTGGATCAACATTTTGTCTATGAGGTAAATCATGGAGATATTTTGTTTTTTGAAAACGCTCTGCAATTATTTTCGGAATATGAAGGTACAATAATAGAAACTGAAAAAATCAGTATAGAAGTTCTTTATCAAATCGGTGATATTGTCCTTGTAAAAGGGTATGGTGGCTCATTATTTCGAATAGTTGGAATCAGAACCGAAATTTGGAGATATGCTGACGATGGTTGGGAAGAACTAACATATGAATTAACAAGAATGTCTGATGGAGAATGGCTTGAAGCAACAGAAGATGAAATGAGCCTAATGATCAGTAATCAAGAAGCTGAAACATTTATACAACAGCTACACTTAAATAACATGTTAGTAGATGAAAATAAATATTTTTCTTCCCTCATTACAAAACAACTTACTTCAGATGCTTATCCAAAGAATGACAATGATGATCTGAATGAAATGATTGATGAATTACTAGATATATATAATGACTATAAGACATTGTATTTAATGTTCCAAGATCCTGAGTACAAGGAGATGATGAACTTAATTCTAAAAAGCTTGATGAGATATCATAATTTAGATTCAGATGATTAAATGAGGAAGCAAATTAGCATATAGCAAAAAAATGGAAGGCAAAAAATGATGATGCCTTTAAATAGCCATTTTAGAATTAATTGTAAAACGAAATCAAACTCCTTACCATCAATGAATTGAATGAATCTATTATTTTCTTTATCTACCTTCTCAATCACACCGTAATTAGTAGAAACCTGTTTTAACATATCTTTCACTCCTTAAATTAAGCTTGTCCACTTAATTCCATCTATATGAAAGTGTTTAACTTTTATTCCATATTCTAAAATTTTCTTCTCTAAATATTAGAAGATTAGTAACAAGAAAAAGATTTTAATTTAAATGACATATGTCCTTTTATAAGGACATAAACAATAAATGGGGGGCGATATTGTGAAGGAAATTGAAGTAATTATTGATACAGAGGAGATTGCGGAGTTCTTTTACAATGAGCTCACAAAAAGGGGCTTTGTGCCAGGAAAAAATGAGCTTGAAGAACTAGCTGATATTACGTTTGATTATCTTCTTAACAAATGTATTATCGATGAAGATTTAGATTTTGAGGAAGAAGACTAGAAGGAAAAGTTCAAAAGAATGTAAATTATGGCTGACTTTTTAGTTAGAGCCTGAAAATTCTCAAAAACAGTTTAGATGAGAATTTCTGTGCTTAACTAATATGTCAGCTTCATTTATGTGTTTTCATGTTATGTTTATAATAATTTGTAGAAAAATGAAACTTTTGAAATTCGCACTCGTATATAAACTATTAAAACGAAATGAGGGATCATCTATGTTACGTAAAATTCTTAAATCACTCCTATCAGATAAATCTTCCCATCATCGACATTACAGCTCAAGTGATTTTAAAAAAAGAAAATATGGGCACAAAAATCCATCTAAATATGGCCACCAATATTATAAGAAAAAACACCGTTCAAGCGGGTTCTTTAGCTCATACAGCAGTTAAATGAATAAGCTTTTCACAAAAATCATTGAAATTAGTGAGAAACCCTTAGATGTGAGTACGATTGTTGGTGGTAAATACTTAATTATTGATGTATTAGGAAAGGGTAGCTATGGGTTTACGTATTTAGTGAAAGATCAAGCTAATCAAATCTTTGTCTTGAAACAATTACGTAAATATAAACAGTTAGATCATGCAGGTATTGCTGCATTTAATCGTGAGGCAAATATTTTAAAGGATTTAGACCATCCGGCATTTCCAACTTTTTATGAACAATTTGTTGAGGAGCAAAAACAGTTTATTGTAATGGAATATCTCAATGGAAAAACATATGAAGAGCTGATTTTCCAAGATAAACAAAGCTTTTCTGAATCTGAGGCATTTAAAGAGTTATATTCTATTTTACTTTTAGTCAAGTATATTCATGAAAAGCAATTTGTACATCGAGATTTAAGGATTCCCAACATTTTAAAAAATAATCAAGACTATTATATTATTGATTTTGGTCTTACTAGACATGTGCTTGATCAAAATAACACGGAAAAAATAGACCATCTTGAAAAAAAATTATTTCGAGAAGTTGCCTTTAAGAGCGATTTCTACGCATTAGGTCACTTCTTGTTATTTTTACTGTATTCTTCCTATGTCCCGGTTTCAAAGAAGAAAATGAGCTGGGAAGAAGAGTTATATATTACGGGAAATGCAAGAAGAGTATTAAGGAAAATGCTTCAAATTGATGACCCTTATTATGATATGGAACATCTTTTGAAGGATGTAAAAAAATGTATATAAGTGGAGGAGACTATATGGCATTTTTTAATAAAGTATTAGCTAGTATTGGAATTGGTGCTGCTAAAGTTGATACGAAACTTTCTCAATCATCCATTAAAGCTGGTGATGTTGTAGAAGGAATGGTTGAAATTAAAGGAGGAAGCATTGAACAAAATATTGATGAAATATATTTATCAATAAATACAACGTACGAAAAAGAAGTGGATGACAAAATCGTTCATAAACAAGCGAGCATAGCTACAATTAAACTGAACGAGCCATTTGTCATTATGCCAGAAGCAACAAAAACAATTCCATTTCAATTTCAGTTGCCAATAAATACACCAATTAGTGCAGGATCCACTAAAGTATGGCTCCAAACAGGAGTTGATATTAAAGGTGCAATGGATCCGACAGATAAAGACATGGTAACTGTCTTACCTCATGATTTGGTTGATGAAACATTAAAGGTATTTTCACTACTAGGATTTACAATAAGAAATGTAAAAAATAAAGCAGCATCTAATAAATTGCGGAATAGTCTCTCATTTATCCAAGAATTTGAATTTGTCCCGACTTCAGGTACATATTACGGAAAATTTGATGAAGTCGAATTAGTTTTCTTTCCTATAAATGAAAAGAAACTAGAGATAATGATGGAAGTGGACCGCCGTGCAAAAGGTTTAACAGGTCTTTTATCAGCTGCATTTGATATGGATGAATCGATTATCCGATTTACTCTAGATGAATCTGATTTACCTTCTTTTAGGAATAGGATTGAGGAGATTTTAAAAAAGTATAGTTAGTAAGAAATCGTTATACCGATAAAGTCAACTTATGAAGTTAACTAATTATGATAAGGATGGGATGGAAATGTTTAAAAAAATCGCCGCTGATGCACTAGGATTATCTGATATTGGTACAATTATTCAACCTTCTGATTATGATAAAACCGATGCGGATGATTATGTTATGCACGAAGATGGAGAAAAAATATATTTTTTAATCAAAACAAAAGCTGATGAATATTGCTTTACAAATCTCGCAATTATCCATGTAGACGGTGCAAGCGCTGCTTCATCAAAAAGAACATTGAAGCGCTATCCTTATTCTCAACATAAAATTTCCGGGGTTCTACTTGAAACTGCTGGAAAGATCGATATGGATGTCGAGATTAAGTTTCACTTAGGTAATCAACAGTTTGATATAGATGTAAGAAAAGAACAAATTGAACAATTAAAAGATCTTTACAAAGCATTGCTGCAAATCTCAGAGATAACCTATGAAAATGGAATTATGATCGATCTTGCTTCACAAAGTTTAGATAAGGCTGTAGCAGTTTTACAAAATTCAAGAACAGATGATAATAAACTAGCTGACACGTTTAAAGGGATAACTGATTTTGGTTTTAATTGGCTTACATCAGCTCGTGAAAAATACCATGAAAAAGACTTTGGTCAAGTATTTGAAAAATATATTAATAACTAAAATATTTTAGGCGGCGTAAACCAGCTAAGACGGTTTACGCCTCTTTCAATTCACAACATTATTTTTTAAGAAAACCCATTTACATTGACGTAACGTAAAGGTGTATAGTTGTGTTGTCAGGAGGTGAAGGCAATGGAATACACAGTACAAAAACTCGGGAATTTAGCAGGTGTTAGTACGAGGACACTTCGATATTATGATGAAATTGGCATTCTTAAGCCGGCAAGAATCAATTCATCTGGATATCGTATTTATGGCACAGCAGAGGTCAACCGTTTGCAGCAAATTCTCTTCTATAGAGAGCTTGGAGTAGACCTTGAAAGTATAAAAAAAATTGTAACTGCACCTTCTTTCGATGGTACATCAGCACTTAAAGAACATCGTGAAAAACTTCTGGCGAAACGTGAACAATTAGATAGGTTAATAGCTAATGTCGATAAAACAATAGCTGCAACAGAAGGGAGAATGACAATGTCAAATCAAGAAAAATTTGAAGGATTTAAACAGAAAATGATAGATGAAAACGAAAAAAAATATGGTGAAGAAATTCGCGCAAAATATGGTAATGACCAAGTCGATAAGTCAAACCAAAAATTCAAAAATATGACCCAAGAACAATATGAAGAAGTTGAGAAATTATCTGAAGAACTGATGGAAACGCTAAAAGAGGCGCTTGCTACTGGAAACCCAGCGGGTGAAATAGCACAAAGAGCTGCAGATTTACATCGTAAATGGTTGTGCTTTTATTGGGACAGCTACTCAAAAGAAGCCCATGCAGGTCTAGCGCAAATGTATGTAGATGATGAAAGATTTACAGCCTACTATGATCATATCAGTCCTGGATCAGCGGAATTTTTAAGAGATGCAATTTTTATTTATACTGGAATGAAAAAATAAAATCAATGAAAACGACTGATATTGATTCAGTCGTTTTTTGAATCCTATGGAATAGGTTACATTAAATAGTTTGGCTAGAGTAGATGAAATAAGAGTATTATTACCAAAAAAACGTGGGAATTACTAGTTTTAAAAGCAAATATACAGTATACTTACGGAACCGAAATACATAGTAATGATGGTAGATGGGACGAGGGAGGAATAAATTTGATAAGATTATTTCTATTAGCATTAATTTTATTTATTGTTATATCGCTAGTTTATCCGCTAGAGATAATTGGAGCAATAGATGCACAGATAACGTTATTTTTTGAATCAATTCGATTTCCTATTTTAACAGACGTTTTTTTATTTATTTCAGACATCGGGTCTTTAAAGTATATGTTACCAATATGTTTTGTTTTAGGCTTATTTCTTTTGTTCAAACGTAAGGTAGTAGCTGCTATATTCGTTTTTGTCATGTTATTTAGTGTAAGGCAAGTAAATTATTTATTGAAAGAGCTTTTTAGTAGAGAACGTCCCGATTTCAATGCAGTATATGAGGCAGCTCATTACAGCTTTCCAAGTGGACATACCATGAATTCAACTGCAATGTATCTTTTTCTTTTCTATTTATCAATGCTTCATCTTATTAAAAAGGATAATCAAAAAAATAAGCTTTTAATTGGTACATTGACTTTGATTGTATTAATTGGCATAAGCCGAATTTATTTAGGTGTACATTTCCTTACAGATGTAATAGCAGGTTTTAGTGCAGGTTTTGCATGGTTTATCGTTATTTTCTTTCTTTATTTAAGAATCAATAAACGATTCGACAAAAATAGAAGTTTTTAGATGAAGGATTTTTTTAAACATATCTCTAATTAAGTATATATAAAAGCAGCATTACTTAATTGGGGGGAGAAATAACTTGGTGTATACTTTATTAGTTAATAAACGAATACAAACATATGATATTACAATTTTTCAAACTCCTAATTTTGGAGAGAAAAAGGGTTATCAAAATGTTTATCGTAATTATTTTAAAGGGAATGGTCATCAGGATGTATTAAAGAAAATTTTCAAAACGTTTAATGTAGCTGATCGAATGCCTGTTGATTACAATGCAAGATATATATGCACAGGGGATATTGTTTTAATTGATGAGGGAAAAAAAGGGCAATTTTATTATAAACTCTTTCCAGAAGATTGGAAAAGAATTAATCGTATAAATGTAAGATAAGGCTGACAATTGTCAGCCTTTTTAAATTGTACACTCATATATGATTTAGTGTGCTTCCTGATTGTGACCAGGGCCATTTTTTCTTTTTTCAGAAGTTTGTTCTTTTGCATGGGCAATTTCTTCTGCTTCGATTACTTCAGGAGCGATATGATTATTTTTCTTCGGTGTATTTCGATTGCGATGTTTTTTACCCATTTATTTTTACCCCATTTCACATTTCATTTGTATTATTGTTATTATGTGTTTTTTGCTTTTTTGCCCTTTTTTCTAAATGTGGAGTGCCTCCATTACGAGAGCTTGGATTTGTTTCATTTGCATGTTGAACTGCTTGTTCTAATTTTTTTTTCATAATTAAAAGCCTCCTATAAAATAGATCAAGTATAGATTGTCCGGAATCTCTACTATTAAATCTGTAAAAAATTGCTTGTTATTCCTTACAGATCATGTCTGAATTTGTTTGAGAAACTTTTCATTTTGGTTAAGCTTATGGTATAGTTAGTTTGCTCTTTTAGATCTATTCAAGTAGGAGGTAATATAAATGAGTGTACATATAGGTGCGAAAGAAAATGAAATAGCAGAAACTGTCTTATTGCCAGGCGATCCATTACGTGCAAAATATATCGCTGAAACCTTTTTAGAAAATGCGACATGTTATAATGAAGTAAGAGGGATGCTGGGTTTTACAGGAACATATAAAGGTGAAAGAATATCTGTTCAAGGAACGGGAATGGGAGTTCCTTCAATATCTATATACATAAATGAGTTAATGCGAAGTTATGACGTACAAACACTAATACGTGTTGGTACATGTGGTGCAATTCAAAAGGATGTAAAAGTAAGAGACGTCATATTAGCAATGAGTGCTTCAACAGACTCACAAATGAATCGTTTAACATTTGGCGGAGTTGATTATGCACCTACAGCTAATTTTGAGCTATTAAAAAAAGCATATGAAACGGGACTAGAAAAAGGGTTAAACTTGAAAGTTGGGAATATCTTTACAGCAGATATGTTTTACAATGATAACGCTGAATTAGAAAAATGGGCTCAATATGGAATTCTTGGTATTGAAATGGAATCAGCAGCATTATATACGCTTGCAGCAAAATTTAATCGTAAAGCACTTTCTGTATTAACAGTAAGCGATCACATTTTAACAGGTGAAGAAACAACAGCAGATGAACGTCAAACAACCTTTAATGATATGATCGTTGTTGCATTAGATGCAGCAATAAAGAAAGACTAGCGTGTGCTAAGCACACGTTTTTTTGTTGAAAAAAACGACATAAAACTACATAATATAAGAAGTAGGTGCGAAATTTGTCGGAGGAAAATGATTCAATCTAAGTTTGAACCTATAGGTAAAAAGGTAAAAATGAAAGTGGTAGCTTAAGATCATTTATTTTCAGTGTGTTTTGATGTTAGTATTAGCAGGTATTGAAATAAGATAGGGTGATTTTTATGTCGTTTTATATAAAATCAAGTGTGGTATTGCTTCTAACAGTATCATTAACAGCGTGTACTAGTTTTTCTTTACCAAAAGGATTTTCCTTTATTGGTGATCAACAAGGGCAGGAAATAAAACAATCTGGACAAAAAAATGATGACGAAAATCATGTATTTGGTATTAATGATAATGGTAATCAAATAGATGAAGAATTTTTATTAGAGTCCAAATATTTTAATGTAGTAAAAAAAGCTAATGGATCCCAAATAATTGATAATCCAACGAATATTCTTGCAATGGTTAATAAAGAATATACCCTCCCAGAAAAGTATGAACCATCAGATTTAGTTACACCTAATGTTGAATTTTCATTTGGTGAGGCTGATGTTCCTCAGCGATATTTACGGGAAGAGGCAGCAAAAGCATTGGAAGAATTATTTAAGCTGGCTGAAGCGGATAACATTGAGTTATTTGCAGTATCAGGATATCGTTCCTATTCAAGACAACAAGGTATTTTTAATGTTGAAAAAAATGATAAAGGTGAAGATCAGGCACTTCAAGCGGTTGCATTACCAGGACAAAGTGAACATCAGACTGGTTTAGCAATGGATGTTTCTAGTAGAAGTGTAAACCTAGAAATAGTAGAAGAATTTGGTGAAACAAAAGAGGGGCAATGGGTGAGAGAAAATGCACATAGAGCAGGGTTCATCATTCGTTATCCTAAGGGAAAGGAATCCATAACCGGATATCAATATGAGCCATGGCATTTACGTTATGTAGGGAAAGAACAGGCTTCTGTTATATATAAAAACGAATTGACTTTAGAAGAATATTTCAAAAAGGCGAAGAAGATCTAGTTGGTGACAATATTATGGATGACAGAATGGATATATTAAATAATAACTTAACTATTCTTTTTATAGGTTTTAATCCAAGTCTAGTTTCTGCAGAAGTCTGTCATCATTATGCAAATAAACATAATCGATTTTGGAAAATAATCTACGAAGCAGGAATTACGGACAAATTGTATAAACCTGAAGAAGATGTAAGCCTATTAAGTAAAGGAATAGGTTTTACAAATATCGTATCTCGTCCGACAAAATCGGCAAATGAAATCACATCTGAAGAATATAAAAAAGGAAGAGAAATTCTTAGACAAAAGATTTCTAAATATAAGCCGAAAATTGCATTTTTTGTAGGAAAAGGCGTTTATCTTCATTATAGCCAGAGAAATAAGGCTGATTGGGGTAAACAAAAAGAAAGTGTCATAAATGGGGTCACCGATTTTGTTGCCCCATCCTCAAGCGGATTGGTCAGAATGAAGATGGATGAGATCATATCAATATACAAGAAAGTAAACTCGATTTCGCACTTGGATTAAAATTTAGAGGGAAGGCATAGAGCCTTCCCTCTAAATTTTAACTTCTTAATTACCAGAACAATAAACCACCCAATACAATACCAGTAATAAATCCTAGCCCTATCCCATATGGGTATCCATAACCATACCCGTAACCACCGTAAAAACCAATCCCATAACCGCCTCTTTGTAACCTAGGTTCAATATACACTTTATTACGTGTAACTTTTAAAATTCTACCGACATGTACTCGACCATTTCTATCGTTAATTCTTACATCTTTACCTTGATATCTACAACATATATCGTAATAGTGTTGTGACAATTTTTTCCCTCCCTTACGCTCATTCAACACATTTTATGAAAGAAGAAGAGGGAAGGATTGTACGCCAATCCATAATATTTTACTTATTTAGCATTTTCTTGCAAAAAGTATCCGATATGATAGTTTATTTTGGTATTTATTTGTTAGTCTTTCATGTTCGGAAAGAAGTTGATAGGTGATTTCTGGTATTGAATGAATAGGAGTAAATTCCGTTGTTGGTTCATCATTATTTAAAATTTGTAGATCCTCATAAGAAAGAATTTTATAAATGGATAAATCTCCTTGCAAAAATTCTTCTTTCCATTCCTCAATGGAAAAAATATAATCACAACCATAAAAGGTCGTAAGTTCTATTTCTTCTTCTTTTGTTAGATGTTCATTTCGAACCATTTCAATAGCAATGACCACACCTTCACGTTTTAATATCCTAAAGACTTCAGGTAATGTGTGTTGAAGTGATGTGAAATTTAAAACAGATTCACATAAGATTATGTCATACGTATTAGTTGGAATAGAAGTTTGCGCAAGATCTTCATTTAAATAAGTAATTTGAAAGTTTAACTGTTCATTCCTTTTTTTTGCATGTTCAATCATTTGCGAATCTTTATCTAATCCTGTTACATCGTAGCCTAATTGATATAAATAACTAGCTGTTTGACCTGTTCCACATCCAGCATCAAGAATTGCTTTATCTAAAGGAAAACGTTCGTTCTCAAAAATGGCTTTTGTTAACAATATTCCACCAGGATGAGCACCGCCAATACCCAATGTCGATAACAAATTTAAATAATTCAAATGTAAACCTCCATTCTGTTCCCTTTCCACACTTTATGCGGAAACAAAATGCGGGTGATTAGACACAGCTTAGGAGATGGTGTTTTTCATATATATCTGTTAATTTACGTTTAATTAGATGGTGAATTTCGGCTTTGTAAATGTTTTGAAGAGAACATTTTACATGTAACGTATGAATAAAGTGATCAATGCAATCGTTAATATATCGTAACACTTGATTTTTATAATAAAATGTTTTACTTGAAATTTTATGATCGATATCTTTCAATAAAGAAAATGAAAAATGAATCATTTCTTGGTCAGATTTTCCAATGTATTCAGTTATGTTCAAAGTAAAAACCCCCTTTATTTACATTGTTGTAATAAACTTTACAATTAATTAATAAAAAAGTATCGTAAAATTTGTCGAAATCGTAAAAAATTAACATAGTTTCATTGTATTCTACATATAAAAAGTCTTTCTAGATATAAGGAAGTATTTCAATACAGGTCTTTTGGAGTGAGAAAAACTGCAAACCTTTGTTCTTTCTTAATTGATTCTTTTTCTCATAAAAGTTGACGTTTTTATTTTCCTTAGACATAATAAGAACATACATAAAGGTGGTGCAGTGTTACAGTGAAAAATAGTAAATTAATCGTAACGATTATTATCACAGCAATTGTTACGGCGGGGATTACATATAGTATTGTTCCTAAGGGAGTTAATATCGAGGGTGATGACCCTTTTCAAAAGTTAAGGTCAACGTATTCCATTTTACAAGAAGGTTATTACAAGGATATCGATTCTGATAAGCTAGTGGAAGGCGCAATTAAAGGAATGGTTGAATCCCTCGAAGATCCATATTCAGTTTATATGGATGTCGAAGAAGCAAAGAGCTTTGGTGAGAATATTTCATCCTCTTTTGAGGGGATAGGTGCAGAAATCCAAGAGAGTAATGGAAACATTATGATTGTTTCTCCAATCAAAGGCTCTCCAGCTGAAGAAGCAGGACTAAAACCTAAAGATATCATATTAAAAGTAAATGATAAATCGGTTGAAGGTCTGACAGTGAATGAAGCTGTAATGGATATAAGAGGTGAAAAGGGAACAAAAGTAAATCTTTTGGTACAACGAGCAGGTGTAGGCGAGCTATCATTTACAATTACACGTGATACCATCCCAATTGAAACTGTTTATTCTGATGTCATTGAAGGTAATATCGGAAAAATTCAAATAACAAAATTCTCAGAGTCTACCGGTGATGAATTGGCAAAAGCATTATCAGATTTACAAAGCAAAAATGTCAAAGGGTTAGTCCTTGATTTACGACAAAACCCAGGTGGTTTAATGGATCAAGCTTTGGCAATGTCTGAATTATTCGTACCTAAAGGTAAGAATATTCTTCAAGTAGAAAATAATGATGGATCGAAGGAAGTTTATAAATCAGAAAATGAAAAGCCAATCGATTTACCAATAACTATCATAGTAGATGGCGGTACTGCTAGTGCAGGAGAAATAATGGCTGCTGCATTACAACAGTCAGCAGGTGTGACGTTAGTTGGTGAAAAAACATTCGGTAAAGGAACTATTCAAACAGCGAGGGCATTTAAAGATACATCATCTGTTAAATATACGACTGCAAAATGGCTTACACCTGATGGAACTTGGATTCATGAAAAAGGAATCCAACCTGATATAAAAGCAAAACTTCCTGCATATGCAAGCTTACCTTATATTAATCCTGAAAACACTCTTAAATTAGGTGATGCTACACCTGAGGTAAAGGCTGCACAACAAATGTTAAAGGCACTTGGTTTTGAAAATGTAAAAGAAGATGGTTATTTTGATCATACAACTGAAAATGTTGTAAAAGAATTTCAAAAACAGCATGATCTAAAGGTAGATGGAATAGTGACTGGTGATACCACACTTAAGATGATGGAACAAATCTCAACAAAAATAAAAGAGAATGATACACAATTAGAAAAAGCAGTCTCTGAATTAAAAGAAAAGTTATAACAATAATACAGCTTCACAAGATTAATTTCATGTTTCATGTTATTAATTTTTGGAGCTGTTTTTTAATGTGGTGTCATAATTGGATTTAAAGGGTTCGTTTTTAATGAGAATAATTTAAAATATAAATGATTTCATAGAACAAATAAATTTTGGTGTTAATGCATACGTGAATCAGGCTAATTTACCTTAAATACTGTTGATCAAGAACATATTAATTAGAACTTTTAAAAAAATTCGTAATTAACGTAAATGTAGTACTAAGCCATTTAAAAATGACAAAAGAAAAGTCCTTCATACATATATGAAGGACAAAACTTGCTAAGTAAGCATCTTGTTATAGCCATGTTGTTACTTTATCTAATTCCAAACGATTACTTTGGTGTGCTGGTTTTACTGCCTTACCAATTGTAATTAACATAATTGGAACATATCTAGTTGAGATGGAAAATTCTTTCATGAATTGTTCTTTATTGAAACCACCTATAGAACATGAATCGAATCCTTTTGCTTTAGCAGTTAACATGACTTGCATTGCTGCTAATGATGCATTAAGAAATGCTGCATCCCTTGCGAAACCTTTATCAGTGTAAGCACGATTAATCTGGCCTGCTAAAGTTTCTTTAATCTCTGCTGACATAAATCCAGCATCCACTAATGGATCATACACTAAATCAGTATTTTTATCTGCTTCGAGATCACCTAATATGGCAATAACAGCTGATGATTCAACGATTTGACTTTGATTATATGCGATTGGAAGTAACTTTTTCTTTGACTCTTTACTTAGAAACACAGTAAAATGCCAATGTTGTAAGTTCCAAGCAGACGGTGCCTTTGATGAATATGATAATATTTCAGATAATTCTTCTTTAGTAATCGTAACTTTAGGATCGTAGTGTCTAACTGATGATCGATCTGAAATCACTGAAAATAGATCTTCTGTATAGGTTGTACTCATGAGAAATTCCTCCTAGTTGTATTAACTGTTTGTATCTATTATACTAAAAGTAATATACTTACTTTTAGTAAGTTTTGTATCGTAAATTATATCATAATAGATGTAATAAAATCAGTCAAGATTTAAGCAAGGGGTGATTAAAGTGAAAAATAATCTTTGTCCGAAGATGGAATCTGCCTTTCAAGTTTTAGGGAAGAGATGGATTGGAATTATCATTCATGTTTTATTAGATGGTCCCAAAAGGTTTAAGGATTTAACAGAGATTATCCCTAGTATTAGTCAAAAGATGTTATCCGAACGGCTAAAAGAGTTGGAAAATGAAGGCTTAATAGACAGAATTGTTATAGATGATACTCCTGTTAAGGTCATCTATCAATTAACAGATAAAGGTAAGAGCTTAGAAGGTGTTTTGAAAGAACTCGGAAAATGGGCGGATATTTATTGTGCCAGAGAGGAGGAATAGGTATTATGCCAAAAACAGTTATTGTTACTGGTGGAACGAAAGGTATTGGTAATGCAATTGTAAATCACTACGCTCATAGAGGGTTTAACGTTATTATTGCAGATATAGATGAGGATCTAGGTAGAAAAAATGAAAAGCACTACAAAGAAAGTTCATTAAATGTTTGTTATATCAAGACAGATGTTTCAAAGGTGAATGAAATTGAAATACTAATGAAAGAAGCGGTAAATCGATTTGAAACGATTGATATTCTTATAAATAATGCTGGTATTTCCAAATGGATTTCACCATATGAGATAACGGAAGATGATTGGGACACTGTGCTCACAACTAATTTAAAAAGTGTCATGTTTGCTTCAAGAGAAGCTGCTAAAATTATGAAAAAAAATAAAAAGGGTGGAAAAATCATCAATATAGCTTCCACAAGAGCGATCATGTCTGAAAAAAACTCTGAGGCATATGCAGCTTCAAAAGGAGGAATAGTTGCTTTAACACATGCACTAGCAGCATCCTTTAGTGAAGACCATATTCAAGTAAATGCCATCTCTCCAGGTTGGATTGAAACAGGGAATGATGAGTTATTAAGAGAAATTGACCACAGCCAACACTTCTCAGGAAGGGTTGGAAAGCCAAGTGATGTTGCAAAAGCCTGCTTATATTTAACAGATGAGGAGAACGATTTTGTCACAGGTATCAATCTTGTCGTTGACGGGGGTATGACAAAAAAGATGATTTATGCTGAATAAGCTTACATCTTAAATCTAAAGGCTGTAAATTAAACTATTTACCTAAAAATAGTTATTCGCCCACTCCAATAACTCCTTCAATGAATACTTTTTAGTGTAGGTAAATATTAGAGGAGGTAATTTCGTGGGACCTTATATGATGCGCAATAAATTTCCTAGACCTTATCCTGATGGTCGTTTCTTTTTTGGTGGTCCGTTTGTTGGAGGATTACTTGGTGGTTTAGTCGGATCTGCAATTTTTAGACCTAGACCGCCATATTATCCTTACTATCCTCCTTATGGCGGATCTCCGTACGGTTATGGTTATGGTTACCCCCCATATGGTGGAGGATATCCTTACTAATAAAAAAAACTACCTGCTAATGTAGGTAGTTTTTTTGTTAAAAATAGATATTAATAAGTAATATCGACCTCAGATATATTATATTCATTGAGCTTTAAAAATTGGATTTCAAGATATCCTTCAACAAACCTGGCTCTTGTTCCTTTTCTTTTTACTGGTGATGGAAGCATATATTTCGTGTTATCTGATTGCTTTGGGTAGTTTGTGAGGATTAATTGATTGTTTGTATGTTGTATTTTAACAGAACTAATTTCTTCCTTTGACATAGGGAGCTTTACATAAACATAATCATTTGTTTCAAATATCTCTGGATGTTCTTGTTTCGAAGAATTTTCTCTCACTTCTTTTTGCTGCAGGTCACCTTGAAAAGGGAAGCCTTGTGAAAAATCACCTCCAAATACATTCTTCATGACGGACTGTATATAGTTCTCAACTTCTTTTGGTTTCATTTTATTGATATGTTGGGTAAAACCCGTCTGATCAAAGGGGAATTGCTTATTCCAAGGAAACATCTTTTTCACATCCTTTAACAGAAAACCTAGGTGCTTACATTATATGCATCTTATCCGTAAACGTTAGTAAAAGCGAATAGCTTGTAGGACACAAGCGTTCATGTTTATAATGTTCATTAGGTGAAAGAAAAGTGAGGGAATAAAAAATGGATACACCACAATTAAATACATACAAGCAGGGCATTCTTTATACAGCAGGATCATATTTTCTTTGGGGTATACTACCATTATATTGGAAAATGGTTGAAAATGTTTCAGCAGAGGAGATTCTAGCACACAGAGTTTTCTGGTCATTTTTATTCATGATAGGATTACTTACTTTTAATAAGGAATGGAAAAATATAAAGGTTGCTAGCAAGAGGATCATTCAAAAACCAATGCTATTACTTTCATTAGTTTTGTCTTCTTTATTAATTAGTCTTAATTGGTTTGTTTATATTTGGTCAGTTAATAATGGTCATATTATTGAGACGAGTTTAGGCTATTACATAAACCCTTTAATAAGTGTCATATTAGGAATGATCTTTTTTAAAGAAAGGTTAAATCTTTGGCAAAAGCTATCATTTGTCGTAGCGGCAATTGGAGTGGTATTAATGACACTTCATTATGGTAAGTTTCCATGGGTTGCATTAACTTTAGCATTAAGCTTTGGATTGTATGGTTTAACTAAAAAAATGACAAAATTAAGTTCTTCAGTTGGTTTAACATTTGAGACAATGGTCGTAACACCTATTGCAGGATATTATTTGGTTATGATGGAAATTTCAGGAAAATTAGAATTTTTTTCCTTTGATCTGTCAACAACTTTATTATTAGTAGGTGCAGGTATTGTAACAGCCGTACCTTTATTACTTTTCGCAAGCGGTGCACAGCGGATCCCATTATTCATGGTTGGCGTTCTTCAGTATATAGCCCCAACAATAACGTTAATAATTGGAGTAATCTTATTTAATGAACCGTTTACGAATATTGAAGTCATTACATTCTCATTCATATGGTGTGCTTTATTGTTATTTACATTATCCAATTCTAAATATTTTAGAAAAGTTGAAGTGAAATTAACAAGAAAAAACTCAATAGGAATGTAAAAGAAATTGAGGTAGTATAACATGGATGGAAAAGATTTATTACATGCATATCGGCAACTTTGGGTTAATCGCTCTTTAACAGTTGAAAAGAACGAAATTGAGACATTATTCATTGCGATTGAAAAGGATCTTAAAGATGAGATGACACATCCGCGCCTTAGGAAATCGTTCAATGAAAAGTTTCACCTGGCGATAAAAAGAATTGTATCTTCACTATTGTCAGATAATCAAAAAGTGAAATTAATTGATTGTCATATCGTTGTACTCGAAAAACTAAAAAAGAATAATGAGGGGGAAAGATGATGAAACCAATTACGAAACATGATATACAAGCATATTTAGAAACATTCATGAACAAATCAATTTATATACACCTTGAAACAACGACTGGTGCTTATTCTGCACATAAGGACGAATCATCTATGACTGTCGTTGCATTCATCCGTAATGCAAAAGTTAAGTATCATCAAGCAAAAATAACTGGCAATGGGCCTTTTCGCGTTGGGTTAAAAATGGAAGAGGGATGGATTTACGCTGAGGGATTGACCGACTGGATTTATAACGATCAAAATCAGTTACTACTTGCTGGTCATAATTCTGAAGGACAATTAGCAATTGCTTTACAATTAAGTGAAATACCTTTCAAACATTAATAATCCTTTTAAGAAGTAAAATTTTTTAGAAAAGAAGGGATACAAATGAAAGAACATGTTTTAATCATTTTACCACATCCTGACGATGAATCCTTTGGTGCTGCAGGCATCATTGCACTGAAAAGGAAAGCCGGCATTCCAGTTACATATGCTTGTGGAACATTAGGTGAAATGGGCAGAAATATGGGGAATCCATTATTTGCAAATCGTGAAACATTGCCATTCATCCGTAAAACAGAGTTAGAAAATGCATGTAAAGCAATGGATATTCAAGATTTAAGGATGCTTGGCCTGCGTGATAAGACTCTTGAATTTGAAGATGATGAACAATTAGCAGATTTAATGGAAAGTATCATTAATGATGTAGAACCGACATTGATTATTACTTTCTATCCAGGCTATGCTGTACATCCAGATCATGACGCATGTGGTGCTGCAGTTATTCGTGCCTTAGAGCGACGTCCAAAAGTCCGACGTCCATTAACTTATTGCTTAGCTTTTACAAATGATCGCTTTGACAAAATTGGAGAGCCTGATGTTACAATCGATATTACAGAAGTTGCAGACATAAAATTAAATGCTTTAAAAGCACATCGTTCACAAACAGAGGGAATGCTAAAACTCATGGAAGAAAAGCTCTTAAATAAAGATCCTGAAGCGATGCTATGGTTTGAAAAAGAAGTATTTTACACATATAAGTGGAAGGATTAATCTATAAAATTTAAGATTCTTTTCTAAGTTAAAACAAAAACTATTTACGGTTGATTGGAGCGTGAGTGCGAGACTCCTGCTTAGAGCAGCGGGACAGGTGAGACTCATGCAGTCGTTTATGCCGAGGAGTATCACCGACCGCCCCGCGGAATGGCGAGCATCTCTCGCTGCAATCAACCACAATGCACAACTTGGTAAATAGCAACAAAGTTTGCGAAAACAGCCTAATCTAAAAAAGCTAATTCAGAATGATCTGACCCAATAAAGTTAGACAAAAAGGTTAGGCTGCTTTCAAGACCTGAGTCCGGTATTCAACGGGGCTTAGGTCTTTTAATTTTGCCTTTATTCGTTTGTGATTGTAGTAATAAATATATTCTTCTAATTCTCGTTCGAAATGTTCCATACTCTCAAATTCTTGTAAGTAGAGTAGTTCAGACTTTAATAAGCCAAAGAAATTTTCCATGACTGCGTTATCTAAACAGTTTCCCTTACGGGACATACTTTGTCGTATACCGTGCGCTTTTAATTTATTTTGATATTTACTCATTTGATAGTGCCAGCCTTGATCTGAATGGAGGACGATTTCATCATCAGGTTGTATCCTTTTTACTGCTTCTTCTATCATATCTCCAACAAGAGCATAAACTGGACGGTTCATAACTTTATACGCAATTATTTCTCCATTACATAAATCTAAAACAGGCGACAAATAACGTTTTTCCCCGAATAAATGAAACTCTGTAACATCAGTTACCCATTTTTCATTCATGTTGTCTGCGTGGAAATTACGATTCAATAAATTCGGCGCGATTTTGCCTACTGTTCCGCGATACGAACGGAATTTTTTCATCCGCACTTCACATTTTAAGCCCATCGCTTTCATTAAACGATTAATTGTCTTTGGATCATGGTGAATATTCATTCTTTCTAATTGTTTGGTGATACGACGGTAACCATAGCGTCCTTTATGTTCATGATAAATAGCTTCAATCGCTTCTTTTACCTTTGCATATTTATCTTCACAATTTAATCGTTTTTCCCAGTAATAATACGTACTACGTGGAATGTCTGCGACTTTAACTAGTTCCACTACATCAAACTCATGCTTTAGTTCAAAAATTACTTGCGCTTTGATTTTGTTTGTAATTTTTCCTGTTCTAGAACTAAAGCGTTCAACTTTTTTAAATAGGCATTCTCCATACGTAAACGCTCATTTTCAGCTCGTAGAGCTTCGATCGATCCTTCAACGGGTGGTTGTTGTTCTTTGTTTAATTTCGATACTTTTTTCATGGATGAAGGCCCCTTTTTCATTAATTGTAGGGCATCAACTCCTCCAGTTTCAAAAGCCTTTCGCCAATTTCGGATCATACCTGGTGAAGAAATATTGAAAATGGCAGCTGTGTCATAAGAAGATGTACCCGTTTCGTTCATATAATTGAGTACATTTAGTTTAAACTCCACAGAATAATTTGTATAGGACTT
This sequence comes from Metabacillus sediminilitoris, assembly GCF_009720625.1. Taxonomy (NCBI): domain Bacteria; kingdom Bacillati; phylum Bacillota; class Bacilli; order Caryophanales; family Bacillaceae; genus Metabacillus; species Metabacillus sediminilitoris. Next base: position 3,336,033 of record NZ_CP046266.1, on the reverse strand, counting down.
AATAAATGCTTCTATACCGTGTTGTTCATAAAGCCTAACCCATCCACTTAAAATAGGAGGACTAACTTTTACTTCTCCTGCAATTTTTTCAATACTTTCATTTCCTTCAACGTATCTCAATGTAATTTGTATTTTATCTTCCGTTGTAAATTTCGCCATAAAAACACCCCGTAAATGTTAGTTTAGTGTCTAACATTTACGGGGCAGTTCAGAAAAGAATTAGCTTTTTTGTGTTTTCTTATATTTACTTCAATTTTTAAAAGCAACATATTTTGAATTCTGGATCATACGTAGTCTAACTGAAAGTCCGATTGCACCTGCTGCAAGTCCTGTAATTAAGCCAATCCAAAATCCAAAAGCATATAGTGAAGTATAGGTTGCCAAGAGATATCCGACAGGAAGGCCAATTACCCAGTAAGAAACAAGTGCCATAATAAAGGTAACATTGACATCTTTATAACCTCTTAACGCACCTTGAATAGGTGCTGCTATTGCATCAGATAACTGGAAGAAAATAGCGTAAATTAAAAAATCTTGCGTTAGATTTAATACAGCTTTATCGGATGTGTAAAGTGTTGCAATTTCAGGTCGAAAAAAATAGATCAATGTTGCTGATAACAACGAGAGAAATAGAGCCAATCCAATCCCTAAATAACTATATTGTTTTGCTTCCTTAAATCGGTTAGCCCCAACTTCATGACCAACAACGATGGTAAGCGCCATTGAAATACTTAAAGGAATCATGTAAAGAAAGGAAGCAAAATTAATTGCAGCTTGATGTGAAGCGATTGTGATCGTATTGTATTGACTCATGAATAGGGTTACAGCTGCAAAAATGCTTGTTTCAAAAAATATGGCAAAACCAATTGGAACACCGATAAGTAAGATTTCTTTCCATGACTTCCAAGCCGGTCGATAGTATGTCTTGAAAACTTTGTATTCTCGAAATGGCGTTCTCTTACTTACAATGACAATGGCTATTACCGTAATACACCAATATGTCATAGTAGATGCGACACCTGCACCAATCCCCCCAAGTTTTGGAAGACCGAATTTACCAAAGATAAAAAGATAATTAAGAACAAAATTAATTGGTAATGATGTAAGCGTGATATACATGGTAACTCGTGTTAAACCTAAAGCATCAATAAAACATCTCAAAACCGTATATATAAATAAAGGCAAAATACCAAATGATAAGGCAATTAAGTATCCTTTAGCAATATGTAAGACATCTTCTTCTAATCCCATGTTATATAAAATAGGATCTAATGCAAAGTAGCCAATAATGGTAATAATAACCGAAATAATTACACTTAAGTAAAGTGCCTGAATAATCATTTTAGGTACTTCAATGCTTCTCTTTGCACCAACTAATTGTGCAACGATTGGTGTAACAGAAAGCAGAATGCCGCTTAATCCAGTATAAACAGGTACCCATAGACTTGAGCCAATGGCGACACCTGCCAAATCATTAGGATGGGCTTTTCCTGACATTGAAGTATCTAAAAATGTCATACAATACAACCCCAGCTGTGTGACGAGAATGGGGAATAAAATTTGTGAAAAATTGCTTATCATCTGACGCTTTGTAACGATTTTTTTCATTAATAAATCCTCATTTCTAATGTTCATTAGAGAATTATATCACGAAAAAAATGTATTGATACTTATTTTGGCTGGTTATCAGATTTACGAGATTCACCCTTGAATAATTGGTAATAAAAGAAGCCTAATGAAAGCATCCCAAGAATACTAAAGATATATTGAAAAACTTTTTGTATCATCATTTGCAAAACCTCCAATTATAGTATGTAGAAAAAATTGGGAATTATACGTTAAAGTCATTATGATTATTAGTTTTACTGGTGCAAGAATATGCCTTTGACAAATAGGCAAATAATTTATCGTGCACTCTAAATTTGATGGGGTGTAGAACAAATTTTTCATATTATCCTGAAAATTAATAACACTAATAATAAGGAGGGTAAAAAAATGGAATTAAATGGCACATTTATAAACATTCGGAATCATATTTCTTTTCATTTAGAAAAAATTATTGTTGAAACGGAGTTAATGAGGAAGTCAATTGGAGAAAAAGATTATTGTCTATTATGTGAGCTTGCACAAATAAAAGAATTATTCAATAAAATACAGTCATCAGCTTCATTATATTACTTACAGGCTTATATTGCAGAATTTACTGGAAATTATTTCGAAATCGCAAAAGCGATTGAAAATTTGTCCAATCGCCGACATGGTGCCTTAATTATAGTTGAACGCGAAAGCCGAATAGATAGCCATATTCAAGTTGGTATACAAATAAATGCAGATTTATCAAATAGATTACTTGAAAGTATTTTTTTCCTGGAAATCCCTTGCATGATGGGGCAGTTCTTATAAGAGGTAATTTTATCCTGTCAGCTGCAAATATAATACCATTAACATCTAAGAATTTTGGAAATGAAAAGGTAGGGACAAGGCATCGAGCTGCAATCGGACTTTCTGAGATTTCAGATGCGCTTATTTTGGTCGTTTCAGAAGAGACAGGCAAAATGTCCTTTGCAATCAATGGAACACTTTATCCAATGAGTACCGCTTAAATTAAACTGAATGACAAAGAAATTTCAGGAACATAAAGTAATATGTTCAAAATGAATCACTTATTAAAATACATAAAAATGAAATAAAAATAGGTAATGGTGGAATCTCAAAATCTACTATTACCTATTTTTATTGAATAAATAGTCTTTTATGATCATTTTAAATTGTCAAATAAATGATTGTCTATATCTGTAAAGTTTTGTATGATTAAAAGGAGAATTTTGTTTCTTTTTACCTATTTTTAGCTTTTATTACCTATATCTTAAATATTAGTGTAGTTTTTTGTCTATGAATCTATTAAACTAATTTAGTAGAGAAGTCTAGGAGGTACAAATAGAAATGAAGCATAAATTGTTAGGATTGACAGCAACAGCTGTTATAGGATCATCTTTATTTACGTCAATGGCAGCTGCAGAGAGTGTAAAAGTTAAAAGCGGTGATACGCTTTGGGAAATTTCTAAGCAATATAACACAACTGTAAGCACAATCAAAAATTTAAATGGTTTAAAGTCGGATATAATAAGAGTTGGACAAGTATTAGAAATATCGGGAACTACAAATTCTAAAACTTCTGAACCTGCTCTCCAAACTGAAACACCACCAAAAACAACTTCAAAGGCAACAACGTATACAGTTAAATCAGGTGATTCATTATGGGTTATTGCGAAAACATATAATACCTCAGTAAGTGAATTAAAAAAGCTAAACGGTTTAACGAGCGATTTAATCAGAATAGGGCAAAAATTGACTATTAATAAAGAAGTTGTAGAAACGCAAAGTAATACAGGATCACAGGAATCAACTAAACAACCTGCAAACACTAGTACAGCTAACTCTACATATACAGTAAAATCAGGTGATTCATTATGGAAGATTGGCAATCAATTTAATGTAACAGTCGCAGAAATAAAAGTAGCTAATAATCTTAAATCAGATGTAATAAGAGTGGGTCAAGTGTTAAAACTTTCAGGTGGAGCTAGTAAACCTGAAAATAGCCAAACGGTAACTCCAGAAGTAGAAAACTCCTCAAGTAAGGTTGACAAAATGATTAGTGAGGCTAAGTCTCTAATGGGGACACCATACAGGTGGGCTGGTAATACACCTTCAGGCTTTGATTGTAGCGGATTTATTTATTATGTGTTAAATAAAGTTACATCTGTTTCACGATTAAGCACAGCTGGATATTGGGATATAATGAAATCAATTAGCAATCCTTCTGCAGGTGATTTTGTTTATTTTACAACCTATAAAGCAGGCCCTTCACACATGGGAATTTATTTAGGGAATAATGAATTTATTCATGCAAGCAGTTCAGGTGTAACAATTTCTAACTTAGATAATTCTTATTGGAAAGCACGTTATTTAGGTGCAAAACGTTTTGTAAACTAAATGACAATCTAAATTTAAAAAAGAACCTTACTAGGTTCTTTTTTTTAATACATTTTATACTCTAACAGAAGGTAATGGTCCAGCAGGGTTCAAAATGGTGTCTGTTTTTACTTCATATAAACCATGTGGAATGAGTCTAAGACCTGGCAGAAAATCACATGTTAAGAAAAGTAGAGAATATAAAATATCATGAAATGGGTATCCTCTTTCTTTCATTGCATTTAGAAATGAATTTTGATATTTTGTTGCTTGATCAAATGAAGAAGAGGTTGTCATCATACCTGTTAATGGTAAAGGTATCTCCAAAACAATTTTATCCCCATCTACAATGGCAATTCCCCCGCCCATTTCATAAACACGTGCAGCTGCTATAGCCATAGCATTAGGGTCCCTACCCATTGTCAGCAATTCTGTTGTCGTGTTGTATGTCGAAGCCATTCCATCTAGCTTAGGGGCAAAGTTTTGAAGAATTCCGCGTGTGACCCAGTTTCCCTCCCGATCAATTAATGCTGCTTGTATAAGATCTTCGTGTTGTGAGAGATCTGCATAACCATTAATAGAAGGTAGAGGGGTATCTACTCGTTTACTTATTACAGTACTCATAAAATGTGCAACAGGAATATGCTTATTATTTGCTTGATGTGGATATCGGTAAAGATCACGATTTTCAAGAACTGATTTTGAAATAGAAAAAGGTTTTCTAACCATATATTTCTCCCAATTAAATACTGGAAGATTAGTAGTTAATTTACCATTTTTAGCAACAATTTGTCCTTTTGAAATGACCAATTCAGGCTTGAAGTCGCTGAGATTAGGTAGAAGCAGGATGTCTGCTTGTCTACCCGGGGCAATCCCTCCGATATATTCATCCAATCTAAGGTATGTCGCGGGATTTATTGTTACCATTTGAATTGCTTGAATAGCAGGAACTCCTAATTGGACAGCCTTTCTAACAAGCCCATCTACAAAACCTTCCTCATCAATAAATGAAGGATGTGGTCCATCAGTTGTCATAATAATACGGGAAGTACTAACTTTCCCTTCAGTTAAGAGTTTAATAATTTCGTGAAGGTCAGGACGTAAAGAGCTATTCCTTAATACTGTCCATAAACCTAGTCGTAAACGATCATAAGCTTCTTTAGCAGTAATTGCTTCATGACAGGCATTAATTCCAGAAGCAGCAATCGAGTTTAACTTTTCATATGAACATCCAGCATTGTGTCCATCTGCAATTTTTCCGATTTGTTTGACATAATCAATCATATCAAGAACAAATGGATCCCCATTATAAAGTAACGGCCAACGCGTAATTTCTGCGCTTCCAACAACCTCATCAAGATCTAGCAGGGTACGGATATTTTCAGGATGGAACCATTCTTTTTCACCAGGATAGTCTGCTTGAGAAACAAGACGAACTAACCATAGAAAGTGTCCAGGTAGTAGATTAGAATCTTTAATTAACTCTTTTAAGCCTTGTACACCCATATGCAAATAGAAGAATAAATTATCATTTACAGTAGTTGTTGTACCAAGGGGCAAAACTTTTTCCGTAACACTGATAGGATTATAAATGACCCAAGGATGTGCGTGTGATTCAATAAACCCGGGTGAAATGTACATCTCTTCGGCATCAATGATTTGTGTGTTGTCACCTATGGATAATTCACTGTCTCCAACATATGCGATGCAATCTTTGTAAATGGCAATGTTTTGTTCAAGATACTCACCCGAGTAAACGTTTACAACTTTACCGCCTTTTATATAAATATCAGCTGGTTTTAATCCTTTAGCAACATCAATTAATTCTTTTCTTGAAGCTCGTAATTTCATTTCCATCCCCCAGTTCTTTATTATCTTTATTTTACTATCGTCTAATATACATGATACAAAAAATATTGGAAAATTACAAAATTAATTCACTCATAGATAGAATTTCCTTTTATGTCTTTACTTTGTACACAGACCCCGTTTCTAGTATAATCGTGGTTGGTGTAGTTTTAACATAGAATTGTGATATGAAAGAAGGACATAGTAATGAATCATTTAGAATCATTTAATCTACCAGAAGAAATAAAATCACTAATCAAATCTCGTTCATTGCGTTCAATAAGTGAAGAAGAATCATTATTAATTGGTAAAGGTGGATATACCCCATCTGAAGAATCAATTTTAACGGATGCGATGATCGCTATTGCACTAGGTAAAAATGTATTATTGAAAGGACCAACAGGTTCAGGAAAAACAAAACTTGCGGAAACATTATCAGCTATTTTTCAACAACCAATGCATAGTATCAACTGTTCAATTGATATGGATGCAGAGGCTTTACTCGGTTTTAAAACAATTGAAAATCAAAATGGTGATACAAAAATTGAATTTATATCTGGTCCTGTTGTAAAAGCAATGAAAAGAGGACATTTACTATATATCGATGAAATTAATATGGCAAAACCTGAGACATTACCAATTTTAAATGGTGTGCTTGATTATCGAAGAATGATCACAAACCCATTTACCGGTGAAGTGATTAAGGCAAATGAATATTTTGGCGTTGTTGCAGCTATTAATGAAGGATATGTTGGTACTGTACCGTTAAATGAAGCATTAAAAAATCGGTTTGTGGTCATCGATGTACCATATATTCAAGGACAAGAACTAAAAGCAGTTTTGCAAAATCAATCAAAACTTACTGATCAAATGAAGTTAGATACATTTACAAAGCTATCATCTGACTTACTAACACTCGTACACAATGGCCAGGTTTCAGAGGAGGCAGCTTCAATTCGCGCATTGATAGACACTTGTGATTTAGCTAGATATTTACCACCTCTACGCGCCATTGAAAGGGGAATAGTAGATAAGCTAGAGGATGAAAGAGAAAAAGCTGCCATCCGAAATTTAGCTGAAACGTTATTCGAATGAGGTAAAGCGATGAGATTTATAAAATTTAATGATCAACAAGTTGATTCCTTTTTATTTATGGAACTTTCAGATCTGGCAAAGGCGCTTACAAAGCAAAGTGATTTTGAGGTTGATTATAGTGTGCAATCCTATTTAGATCCTATTGAAGGTAAAATTTATGTCAGTCATTTTTGGGATCATCGAGAAAAAGTTGAAACCATTCTAGCATTGAAAAGTGATATTTACCTTAGAAGTATTGGGAATTTCCATCATACAAACTTTCGTGAGATAGGCCAATTTATCGAAAATACAAAGAAATTACAGTTTCAAAGCTTTGCAAAACAATTATGTATGCTCCTAGAAGATATACGTTTAGAAGAGTTATGTAAAAAAGAAAGACCGGGTACCAAGCATGCTTTCCAGATGAGAAGGGCATTATATCGAAAATATTTTGAAAGCCAGGCTATCATCCATCAAGAACGTAGTATTTTAACAGATGCGCTGTTTAATTATCTTTATTTGCATATTACTGCCCAATCCCCAAGCGAGCATATACCGGAATTATTAGAAGGATTTGGGCGTGCATTGTCATATCTAGTTTCAAAAATGTACCTCGTTTATGAAGCGAAAACGACAAGAGAAGTCATCGCTATTGCTCAAGATATGATGGATGTGTTAGAGGAATTACTTGAGCGGGACATGTTAAATACGTATTTCTTTTTGGCAGATTTACCATATGAAACATTGAAAAGTAATACGCTCTTTGATGAGCTAAAAAGAAAAAAGAAATTGAAAAACAAAGATAAACTTGAAGATGTAAAAAAAGGCGATGAGAATGTTAATAGCGAAAAAATGCCTACATATCACCGTGAGACAAGCAAACCAACGAAAAGCTTTTTACAATTCGACTTAGAGCAAGGAACGAATACAAATTTAAATGGAGATGGGATTGTACGAGAAGGTGATGACAGTGATCAAGCACTTGCGATGATTCAAGGTACTTCTGGGAAAGCTCAAAAAAATGACTATTCGAAACTTGAAGCAGAAGAAATGAAACATGAAGAACGTTCGATTTCTGGTGACCTTTCATATGGAAAGGAAAATAAATATGCTGTTCCAGTTTTTACAGGTGCGAAACCACCTACAGGGATTGAAATAGAACAATATAAGAAAGAAAGAAATGGTATTTTACTATTTCAGAAAAAATTGAAGTTAATGATTCAGAAAACATTAGAACATAAAAGAACACTGCCTAGAACAGACCTTCATATTGGAAGATTAAATAAGAAGCTGTTAAGACTGCTCACAGATCACAATCCAAAGCTTTTTTATAAAAAACAAGAAAAATCACCTCAAATTGATGCAGTTTTTACACTTCTAGTAGATTGTTCGGCTTCAATGTTCGACAAAATGGAACAGACGAAGTTAGGAATTATCCTATTTCATGAAACATTAAAATCTGTAAGAGTTCCTCATCAAATTGTTGGATTTTGGGAAGATACAAATGAAGCGTCTAAAACACATCAGCCAAATTATTTTCATACTGTGATAACTTTTGACGATTCTTTAAAACATCAATCAGGTCCAAAAGTTATGCAGTTATCACCTGAGGAAGATAACAGGGACGGATATGCGATAAGACATATGTCAAATCAATTGAAATCAAGAAATGAGGCACAAAAATTCCTTCTTGTTTTTTCAGATGGTGAACCAGCTGCAATGGGTTATGAGAGGAATGGAATAATAGATACACATGAAGCTGTTCTAGAAGCCAGAAAAAAGGGAATAGAAGTAATGAACGTGTTTTTAGCAAATGGTGAGGTTGATGAAGGCACACAAAAAACAATTCAAAATATTTATGGTAAGTACAGTATTTTTGTTGAAAAGATTGAGGAGCTGCCAGAGCAACTATTTCCATTATTAAAAAGGTTACTATTAAAATCAATTTAAAATCTAGCTCCTAGCTCTATATAAGAGATTAGGGGCTTTTTTAAGTGGAAAAGGTATTGTTTTATTTCATGCGATTTTCTAACACTCTAAATAGACCAAAATAATAAAAATTGTACCTTTTACGAAAGTTTATTGTATGATGGTAGTAAGAAAAATTGAGTAAGTAGTTAGATGATTCGAACTATTCAAAAAAATACACCTTCTTTTATATGCCAACAAAAAAGTAAGAAATTTTTTGATTTTTTTGTGATACAAGCTTGGAATGTAGAGTTAGCAGTGTTAAAATGAACTTGGAAGCGTTTTATAATCATACTACTATACTTGAAATATTGGATAATATTGTAGGATAATATCGCCCTTCCTGCGTATTAAAAACTTTTTCTGATTATTTATTAATAGTTGGGGGTAATGTTAGATGTCAGAAGGTATACAGAAGCGAAATTTCCCTTGGGAAGACTTCCATGGTCCAAACCTTGGCTATGTCATGGAGCAATATGATCAATATAAAATTGATCCAAACTCTATTGATATAGAATTAAAAGAAATCTTTGAAAAATGGGGATCTCCTTCTATACAAACGAATCAAGGGTCAATTACATCAGACAATGAAACTATTAGTGCTGATAAAATGACAAAAATTGCTGAAGCTGTCAATCTAGTGACAAAAATTCGCAGTCATGGACATTTAAATGCGTCTATTTATCCATTTGAAGATTGCAGCGGTAGAAATGAATTTCTTCGATTAGAGGAATACAATCTATCAGAAGAGGATTTAAAGGATATACCTGCTCATCTTCTGTGTAAGGATGCTCCGGCACATGTAACAAATGGCCTAGAAGCCTATCAATACTTAAAAGAAGTTTATAAAAAATCAATTGCATTCGAATTTAGTCATGTGCAAAATTATGAAGAAAAATTATGGCTTTTACAAATGGTTGAATCTGGAACTATTTTTAAAGACTTATCACAAGAGAAACGTTCATCTATTTTAAAGAGATTAACTGCAGTTGAAGGATTCGAACAATTTCTGCATCGGACATTTGTAGGACAAAAGCGCTTCTCAATTGAGGGCTTGGATATGCTTGTTCCAATTCTTGATGAATTAATTTCAAGTGCTGTTCAATTTGGTACTGATACTATCAATATTGGTATGGCTCATCGCGGACGTTTAAATGTATTAGCACACGTACTAGGAAAACCATATGAAATTATTTTCTCTGAATTCCAACATGCTCCAAATAAAGAATTAGTACCTTCTGAAGGTTCAACGGGAATTAACTATGGTTGGAGCGGTGATGTTAAATATCATTTAGGAGCTAATAAGCAAATAAAAGACGAGAATACTGTTCGTGCAAAAGTTACATTAGCAAATAATCCAAGTCATTTAGAATTTGTTGATCCAATTGTTGAAGGATATACACGTGCAGCACAAGAAGACCGTTCTAAAAACGGATATCCACAACAAGATGTTAGTAAAGCCATGGCAATCTTAATTCATGGAGATGCTGCCTTTCCAGGTGAGGGAATTGTGGCAGAAACACTAAACTTAAATAAATTGAATGGGTACCAAACTGGTGGAACGATCCACATTATTGCAAATAATATGATCGGTTTTACAACAGAAAGTCAGGACTCTCGTTCAACAAAATATGCAAGTGACTTAGCAAAAGGATATGAAATTCCTATCGTTCACGTTAATGCAGATGATCCAGAGGCATGTTTAGCTGCAGTCCAAATTGCGATGGAATATAGAAATAAATTTAAAAGCGATTTCTTAATCGATTTAATTGGTTATCGCCGTTTTGGACATAACGAGATGGATGAACCTGCAATGACTCAGCCTAAACTTTATGAAAAGGTTCGTAAACATCCAACTGTTAGTAAGATATACGGGGGAAAACTTGTAAATGAAGGCGTTTTAAAGCCTGAAGATATTGAAAAGATAAACAAAGATGTGAAAGAGACTTTAGAAAAAGCTTATCAAAAAGTACCTGATAAAAAAGTTCCGCAAATTCATGAAATTAAACTTCCTAAATTTGTTAACAGTGGGTTGCCAGAATTGAATACTGCTGTTGACAAAGCACAATTGCTTAAATTAAATGAAGAGCTTGTCAAATGGCCTGAAGACTTTAATGTCTTTCCTAAGCTACAAAAAATCTTAGATAAAAGAGCAAAAGCATTATCTGAAGAAGGTAAAGTAGAGTGGGCTTTAGGAGAAACATTGGCCTTTGCTTCTATTCTAGAAGACGGAACAGCAATACGTTTATCAGGACAGGATTCACAACGTGGTACATTTGCACATAGACATCTTGTTTTACACGATGTTGAAAATGGAAATTCGTATTTACCGTTACATCGTTTAGGAAATGCGAAAGCATCATTTACTGTACACAATAGTCCACTTTCTGAAGGTTCTGTATTAGGCTTTGAATATGGTTACAACGTGTTTGCTCCTGAAACATTAGTATTATGGGAAGCGCAATATGGAGATTTTGCGAATGCAGCTCAAGTCTTTTTCGACCAATTTATCGCGGCAGGTCGAGCTAAATGGGGCCAAAAATCTGGTTTAATTATGCTCTTACCACATGGTTTTGAGGGACAAGGGCCTGAACATTCAAGTGGACGCTTAGAGCGCTATCTCCAATTAGCAGCAGAAGATAGCTGGCAAGTTGCTAATCTAACTAGTGCGGCTCAATATTTTCATATTTTACGTCGTCAAGCAGACTTACTAAAACGTGAAGAAGTTCGTCCATTAGTGATTATGACACCAAAAAGCTTATTACGTAATCCGAAAACAGTGTCATCTATTAATGAATTAAGTGAAGGTGAATTTAAGCCGGTCATTGAACAGCCAGGATTAGGTAACGCACCTGAAAAAGTGAAGCGATTAGTGTTATGTAGCGGAAAAATAGCAATCGATTTAGAAGATAAATTACATTCACTTGAAGGAAATCAAGACTGGGTACACATTTTACGAGTGGAAGAGCTATATCCATTCCCTAAAGAGATTATTTCGTCAATTATCAAACGATTACCATCTCTAGAAGAAATTTACTGGGTACAAGAAGAACCACAAAATATGGGTGCTTGGTTATTTATCGATCCTAGACTGCGTGAAATTGCTCCTGAGGGAGTCCCAGTTAGATATATTGGAAGAAGACGTAGACAGAGTCCTGCTGAAGGGGATCCGACTATTCATAAGAAAACGCAAGAAAGAATCGTAACGAGTGCTTTAACTGAAAATGTTCTTGATCAATCTTTTGTTGAATTAAAATAAAATAAAGCAGCTTACAATATAATGGCTTGAGTTTATATTTTTAAATAATTTAAATGAAAAATTAATTAAGCAAGTGTTCAAGGGGGAAAAAGACATGGCTGAGATTAAAGTACCAGAACTAGCAGAATCTATTACTGAAGGAACGATTGCACAATGGCTTAAGCAACCGGGGGAAAAAGTTGAAAAAGGTGAATACCTTTTAGAAGTAGAAACTGATAAAGTTAATGTGGAGTTAACGGCAGAATTTTCAGGCGTTTTAAAAGAGCTATTCAAAGAGTCCGGAGATACTGTAGAAGTAGGAGAAACGATTGGTGTTATTGATGAAAATGGAGAGTCTTCAGCTCCTGCATCAGAGCAGCAAAATACAAAACAAGCAGAACCAAAGGCTGAAGAACCTGTTGTTCAGCAAAGTGAAGTTGAAAAAGAACAATCACATCAACGTACTATCGCTTCACCTGCGGCAAGAAAACTTGCTCGTGAGAAAGGGATCGACTTACAAAGTGTTCAAACAATTGATCCACTAGGACGTGTTCGTAAACAAGATGTTGAATTACATTCAGCAAAACCTGTTCAAAGCGAACAAGCTAAGCCTGCAGCACCTGCAAAGCAACCTGCTGTTCAACAAGAACAACCGGGTAAACCTGTTGAACGAATCAAAATGTCAAGACGCAGACAAACGATTGCTAATCGATTAGTTGAAGTTCAGCAAACAGCTGCAATGTTAACAACATTTAATGAAGTTGATATGACGGCAGTTATGGATGTTCGTAAACGTCGTAAAGACAAATTTTACGAACAACATGATGTTCGTTTAGGGTTTATGTCCTTCTTTACAAAAGCAGTAGTATCAGCATTAAAACAATATCCATTATTGAATGCTGAGATCCAAGGTAATGAACTTGTTATGAAGAAATTTTATGATATTGGTATTGCGGTATCAGCACCGGAAGGATTAGTTGTCCCTGTTGTCCGTGATGCTGACAGATTGAACTTTGCTGGGATCGAAGGCGAAATCTTAAACCTTGCTACTAAAGCTCGTGATAATAAACTAAGCTTATCAGATTTACAAGGTGGAACATTTACAATAACGAATGGCGGTGTTTTTGGTTCTTTACTTTCAACACCAATTTTAAATGGACCACAAGTAGGTATACTTGGAATGCATAAAATTCAACTTCGTCCTGTTGCAATTGATGCAGAAAGAATGGAAAATCGTCCTATGATGTACATTGCACTTTCTTATGATCACCGTATTGTTGACGGAAAAGAAGCTGTTAGTTTCTTAGCTACTGTGAAAGAGCTTCTTGAAGATCCAGAATCACTATTATTAGAAGGTTAATAATAATATCAAAAAAGCGGAAAGATGTTTTTCATCTTTCCGCTTTTTATTATGTCATTTTTGATATCAGCTCTTTGCTAATAGATTGTTACCTTTAAAACGAAAACTATTTAAAGTTGATTGGAGCGGAAATCAATCACTGCTCATTACTTAGTAAATAGCAACAAAGATTGCAAAAACAGCCTTGATAAAACACTTATAAGAAAAAAATAATAATATTATGCTAACTAATTGATCGTCATTTATTATATCACTTTATCGTTTAAATTATTGTAGTAAAATGTTAAAATGATAACTTGAAAATGTATGTTTTGTATTGGTTATTTAAGTGATTATGTGAACTCATAGATTATTCATATGAAGGAAAATATATGAGAAATCTTAGCATTCGTCAAATGAAATTAGACGATTAGACTAATTATTGTAACATAGGTCATTCTAATCAATTAACTTACAGGAAAAAATTAGAGGTGATTTTGTGGGAAACAATATTGAACAATGGTCTTCAAAGTTGGCTTTTATTCTAGCAGCAGCGGGTTCTGCAATAGGGTTGGGCGCAATTTGGAAATTTCCGTATGTAGCAGGGACAAGCGGAGGCGGAATCTTTTTACTGATTTTTATTTTGTTTACAGTTCTTGTTGGTTTACCGTTATTATTAGGTGAATTAATTATTGGAAGAAGTACGCAAAAAGATGCCATCCAGTCTTATAAACAGATAGCCCCGAATTCAGCATGGCATTTAATTGGATGTCTAGGGATTGTAACATGCTTTATTTTATTATCCTTTTATAGTGTTGTTGGTGGATGGATCGTCATTTATATTTTTAAAGGAATAACCGGTGGGCTAACTGGGCTAACTGAACAACAATATAGTGATTTATTTGGTCAAAGTATTTCAAATCCTAGTTTAACTGTTTTTGCCCAGTTCATTTTCTTACTAATCACAATTTTTGTTGTTTCCAAAGGTATTTCAAATGGAATTGAAAAGGCAAATAAATTTATGATGCCTGCTCTTTTTGTTATATTCCTTATTTTAATTATCCGATCTGTTACCTTAGATGGAGCAATGGAAGGTATTACATTCTTTTTAAAACCTGAGATCTCCAATGTAACATCTGAAACAATCTTGTATGCTATGGGACAATCTTTTTTTGCTTTAAGTGTTGGGGTATCCGTCATGGTTACGTATAGTTCTTATTTATCTAAAAATGAAAATCTTCCTCAATCAGCAATCTCAATCGTCTTTTTATCTGTTTTAGTGGCGCTCTTATCTGGATTAGCTATATTTCCAGCCGTATTCTCATTCGGATTGTCACCTGATGCGGGACCAGTCTTATTATTCAATGTATTACCGACCGTATTTGGTCAGATGCCATTTGGGATCCTATTTTTAGTAGCCTTTTTACTTTTGTTCTTATTCGCGACATTAACATCAGCATTTTCTTTACTTGAAATTGTTGTTGCGCCAGTTGCAAAAGGAAACGAGGCTAAACGTAAAAAGTATTCTTGGATTTTTGGATTATGTATATTCATTGTAGGGATTCCATCAGCACTCTCGTTTGGCATATGGAATCATATCACAATTTTTGACAAGTCAATATTCGATGCAGCAGATTTTTTGGTTAGTAATATTTTACTGCCTGTTGGGGCTTTATTAATCTCTATCTTTGTCCCTCTAAAAATATCTAAGGAAGCACTTTTTGCTGAGCTTTTACATGGCTCATCTATAAGTAGAAAGATTTTCGTTATGTGGTATATCTTATTAAAATATCTTGCTCCAATTGTTATTATTTTCGTATTTTTAGATGTGCTAGGTATTATATAATCAGAAAGGCGGATGAAAATAAATTCATCCGCCTTTTTATTTTGGATTGATAATCAATGCCTAAATAAATGGCAGTTTTTTATAATGAAAATTTATAAAGGTTGCCACTTTAGTTTTTGTGCTTCATTGTATCTTCTTTCTGCTTCTTTCCAGTTTACAATTTTCCACCAATTGTCAATATATTTTTTTCTTTCGTTTTTGTATTGAAGATAATAGGCATGCTCCCACACGTCAAGAACTAATATTGGCACTACATCCCATTGACTGAGATTTTGGTGTTTTTCTGCTTGTAAAATTTCTAATCGTCTAGAACGTGGTGACCAGACTAAGATAGCCCAACCTCCGCCTTCCACATTGTTTGCCGCTTCTGTAAAATGTTTTTTGAATTTTTCAAAACTCCCAAATGATTGATTAATTTGCTGCAATAGCATGCCTGACGGTTGACCACCGCCAGATGGACTCATAATCGTCCAAAAAATCGTGTGCAGATAATGTCCTGCTCCATTAAAGGCTGCTTCTCTTTCCCAATGTTTTATTAGGTCAAAATTATTTGAGGAACGTGCTTTTTCCATTTCTTTTTCGGCTTTATTTAATCCTTCAACATAGCTTTTATGATGTTTATCATGGTGTATTCTCATTATTTCTTTATCGATATATGGCTGTAAAGCATCATAACGATAGGGTAGTGGCGGAAGGATATGTCCACCTATAGGTACAACATGATCGGCCTGATTTTGAATACGATCAGTTTTGTCAGATATGTTATAATCGTTTCTTTCAAAGTGATCCTCTAACTGTAAGTAGAGCTCGTTGGCCTGTTCATATATTTCGTTGATTTCAATTGGATCTTCCCCAGATAGTTCCTCTTGGAACTGAATAAATTTTTCTTTTAATTCATCAAGTGTAACTGAATTGTTAGTTTCACGTAATTCATCATGATTAAGATGTAAGTTTTCTAAAATGTCTTCACACCACTGCCTCATTGATAAAATGTATTCGTTAGACAAGCAAATCCCTCCTCGATTAATGTCGTAGTCAATATATGCACAAAGGGGGAAAGATTGATTCTTTTTTTAGGTGAATGATCAATGATCAATGATTCAATGATTCAATCAATTTAATCTTCTATCTTGATAAAAAACTAGCTATAATAAATTGACTACATAACGTTGGAGGACATATGAATAAAGAATTTATTTCACAAAAGGAAAAAATATATTTTTGGATACTACTTAGTTCAAGCATACTTCTTTATGTATTATTTTTGATATCTATTGTCGGTATTTTCATCATGGTACTTTTATTTCTTATATCTGGCTTTTTATTTTTATTAACTCTTGGACAAATCAGAACAAATGGAATAAAGGTAACAAAAAATCAATTTCCTATTATATATAATAAAGTAGAGAAAATATCAGCTGACATGGAGTTAAGTACAATACCAGATGTTTATATTGTACAATCACAAGGTATTCTAAATGCCTTTGCATCGAAATTTTTCCGAAAAAACATGATTGTCATTTATTCTGAATTGGCTGATTTAATCGTTGAAGATCATGAAAGTGAATTAAGTTTTGTGATTGCACATGAATTAGCTCATATAAAACGGAACCATGTAGTAAAACAAATGCTTTTATTACCTGGAAACTGGATCCCATTCCTTGGAAATGCTTATTCCAGAGCTTGTGAGTATACATGTGATATGATGGCCGCACATTACATAAAAGATTTAGAAGCTTCAAAAAACGCATTAACCATTTTAGCTGTAGGCAAAAAATTATATAAAGATGTTAATCTTAATGATTATATCTTTGAAGCTAGTAAAGAAAACAATTTTGTAAGTTGGTTTAGCGAAAAATTTTCTACCCATCCAACATTACCTAAAAGGATTGCGACTATTCAAAGTAAGTTCGGTGAACCTTATCATTATTCCTTCAACACGTCAGCTAAGATGAAATTGGCGATTGCAGGACTGCTATCATTTAGTATCCTTATTATAATAGGAGGTATATTTGGTTTTCAGGCCTTTCAAAACACTTCCATTTATAGCAATATGATGTTACAAACAGAGGGAACAACTCCTCTCATGTTAGCCGTATCAAATGGAGATATTGAAGAGGTTAAGGATCTTTTAGATGAAGGTGTAGATATTAATGCAGTTGATGCAGACGGTTGGACTGCACTTCATTATGCAATCTCATGGCAGGAATATATGGATGAATATGAAGAGGAACTAGTAGAATCTCCTACAAATATAGAATTAGTCAAGCTATTGCTAGCAAATGGAGCAGATCCCAATATTGTTGATCAATATGGAGATCCAATTATAACATTTGCAATTAATCAAGGATTTTTTGAATCAACAAAGCTATTAGTGAATGCAGGAGCAAATCTAAATATAAAAGATGAATATGGTGAATCACCACTATTTGATGCCGTTTATATGGAAGATATAAGTATGGTTCAATTTCTTTTAGAAAATGAAGCAAATATTTATCTTGAAAATTCTGATGGACAAAATGTCATCGATATTGCAACGGAGTATAAAAATGAAGAAATGCTGACCGTTTTAAAAGAATATCAATAAATTGGAATGAACGAATGTTTATAATTAGAGGTAGGGAATCTAAGAGATATCCTACCTCTTTTTTGCTCCACACAAATGGGCTATAATAAATTTTGATTTTTATAATGATTTATATTTTCAATTGTAGACTTTTATAAATTGAAGATAAAAAGTGTCATTTCATAAGTGTCTATTAAAAGTTAAATCTTTTCTCCTAATTGAATAGATTGTTCATTTTGATGAATAACTATATAATAATGTGTGCTTTCATTTCGTTGGCATATACATCATGAAAAGAGGAGAGAATAGTTTGAAATTTGTATTATTTTTGGCAGCATTGGTTATTATCTTTTTACTTGCTTATGTCGTTAGTAATAATAAGAAAGTCATAAAGATTAAGCCTATTATTACGATGCTAGTATTGCAATTAATTTTAGCTTTTTTACTATTAAATACAGAAGTAGGACTTGTAATCATTAAAGGGATATCTACTTTATTTGAGCGAATATTAAATTATGCAGCAGAAGGTATAAACTTTGTTTTCGGAGGCTTTGCGAATGAAGGGGCAGCTCCATTTTTCTTAACAGTATTAATGCCGATCGTATTTATTTCTGCATTAATTGGTATTGCGCAGTACATAAAGGTTTTACCATTTATTATTCGCTATTTAGGTTTGCTATTAAGTAAAGTAAATGGCTTAGGTAAATTAGAGTCATATAATGCAGTTGCATCAGCTGTTTTTGGACAATCCGAGGTATTTATTACCTTAAAAAAACAACTTCCTTATTTATCTGAACAACGACTTTATACTTTGTGTACATCTGCTATGTCAACTGTATCAGCTTCTATTTTAGGTGCTTACATGACAATGATTGAGCCAGAGTATGTCATTACGGCTCTTGTTTTAAACTTATTTGGAGGCTTTATGATTTCTAATATCATTAATCCATATGAAGTGAGTGATGAGGAGGATATCATCGAAATTCAAGAAGAAGAGAAACAAACATTTTTTGAAATGCTCGGAGAATATATCTTAGATGGTTTTAAAGTTGCCATCATCGTTGGTGCTATGTTAATTGGGTTTGTAGCCTTAATTAGCATGATCAATCATTTGTTTGAAGCCATATTTGGTATCAGCTTTCAATTGATACTTGGCTATATATTTGCACCATTTGCTTTCATCATTGGAATACCTGCAACTGAAGCTATAAAGGCTGGGACAATTATGGCAACAAAATTATTGGCAAATGAGTTTGTCGCAATGATGGATTTAGCTAAAATAGCGAATTCATTATCAAGTAGAACAGTTGGTATTATTTCTGTTTTTCTTGTTTCCTTTGCAAACTTTTCATCGATTGGTATTATCACAGGTGCTGTGAAAGGGCTAAATGAAAAAAAGGGGAATCAAGTTGCTAAATTTGGATTGAAATTGCTTTACGGAGCAACACTCGTAAGCTTACTCGCTGCAGCAATTACAGGTGTCATGCTTTAGAAAGGTAACCGATATGTATAAGATACAGTGACACTTTCACATTCGGGGTTTAACTGTTCATTAAACTGAGTTAAAATGAGAGAAATAAAGAAAGGATGAATACTATGAAACATAAGACTTGGCAAAAAACTGCACCAATAAAAAAAGTAACATGTGTACATACTAATGCTGAAAAATATATGGTAAATCGCGCATTAACGGCAGGCAAACAATACGATGTACAAAATGAAACAGAAGAATTCTATTTTGTAATTGATAATACAGGAAAAGTCGGCGGATATTATAAGGATTATTTTGAAGTGATATCTTAATCTAATTATGAATAGGAATGACCAAGTGTCATTCTTTTTTGTTATTAAAGTTTCATATCCATACAAGAGGCACCTAGATGAACACACCCTTGTTAGAATAATTACATTCGAACAACTACATGACCTTTAAATAAAATAGATATTTCAAAAAGAACCTTATAAAATAATAAAGATTTTATTAAGTTCTTGTCTTTTTATCACTTTTTTAGTATAAAAATTACATGAAAGTAAAATAACAAAGACAGCTTGCAAGTTCAACTAGATGGTTTGCATGGTGCAGGATGAAAGGAACGCAAATATGGGGAATGAAAAACTAGCAATTAGAGATGCAAAACTTGAAGATCTAAATAGAATTGTCGAAATTTACAATACGTCAATCCCAGGTAAACTTGCAACAGCGGATTTAGAAGAAATAACAGTTGAAAGTAGATTGCCTTGGTTTCACGACCATAATCCAGCACACAGACCATTATGGGTCTTAGAGGAAGATGAAGTAATTGTTGGATGGTTAAGCTTTCAATCGTTTTATGGAAGACCTGCATATGATGCTACAGCTGAAGTAAGTATTTATTTAGATCCTTCAGTCCATGGTAAAGGTTATGCCAGAATATTAATTGAAAGAGCAATTTCTGAATCTCCAGCATTAAAATTAAAAACATTGCTCGCATTCGTTTTTGGTCATAATGACCCAAGTATTAAATTATTTAATAAGTACCAATTTGAAAAGTGGGCACACTTACCTAAGATTGCTGATATGGCGGGGATAGAAAGAGACCTGCTTATTTTGGGCAGAAGAATATCAGAATAAAACGATCGTTGCCAGGGTACAATTGGCTTTATGTTAAGCCAATTGTACCCTATTTATTTTTTGTGGCATCAATTGAATAGATTCTAATATCAGAAACAAATACTTAGTAGAGATACGAGATAAAATAGTAATCCTAGAAGGTGAAAATATGGAATATCTTTTACTTACACATAATGATTTAGATGGAGTAAGCTGTGGAATAATAGCGAAATACGTATTTAAAGATAAGGTTGATGTATTTTATCATTCAGTAAACAGCTTAGATTATCATGTAGAGGAATTTTTAAATGAAAACAGTGAAAAAAGGTTGGATCAACATCTTTACATAACAGATCTTTCGGTAAATAAAGAAAATGAAGCAAATTTAGAGAAGTACGTGTTAGCAGGAGGCAAGATTCAATTAATCGATCATCATAAGACGGCCCTACATTTAAATCAATACACTTGGGGTTATGTTGAAGTTGAAGAATCAAAGGGCAAACTGGCCTCAGCAACGTCTTTATTTTACAACTATTTAGTAGAGAACAACATGATAAAACGAACACCAGCTTTAGATGAATATGTTGAGCAAGTACGACAGTATGATACATGGGAATGGGAAAAAAATAATAATAATGATGCCAAACGTTTAAATGATCTTTTATATATGCAATCAATTGAAGAATTCGAAGAATCAATGCTAGAACGAATCACAAAGAATAACCATTTTTCTTTTAATGACTTTGAAGAAAAGTTATTGAAAATTGAAGAGAAAAGAACAGATCGCTATATACGTCGAAAAAGAAGAGAATTAGTTCAAGTCACTATTAAACATCTTTGTATAGGAATTGTTCATGCTGAGTCCTATCATTCAGAATTAGGAAATGCACTTGGGAAGGAATATCCGCATCTTGACTGTATTGCGATCTTGAATATGGGGAACAAAAAAATAAGCTTTCGTACAATTCATGATAATATTGATGTATCAGAATTAGCCGGGAAATTTGGTGGGGGAGGTCATGCTAAAGCAGCTGGTTGCTCTTTAACAAAAGAAGCATATAAAGAATTTGTTGAAAAATCATTTGCCATTAAACCATTAAAAGAAGATGCTCGTCATAATCAGTATAATAACAAGGAACGCTGTGCTCATTATGAAAACAAAGAGGATGAACAGTTTCTCCTTTACAAAGATAGGAAAGATAACTGGGTTATTGAAAAAAATCATGTTTTAATGGGAGAAGCTTTTCCAACCTTTGAAACGGCAGAACAATTTTTAAAAAGGTCTTTTTCAGCAGGTCTTTCTAAAGATGAGAAATTAATTAGCTATTTACTTCATGGTTATGAAAACATGAAATAATTAGATAACAAGAAAAAGCAAAGCTGGAAAGCTTTGCTTTTTTAATTTATTTTTATAACTATTGACCTTTTTTTTTGTAAATCAACTAAGATCATGTTCAGATACACATACAAAGCATGCAGTAGTCATTGAATTATGTAAAATTTGAATTAATCTACTACAATATACGCAATCATTGGAACACCATTATCATGATGTGTATGGGTATCACAAATTAATCGGTATGTTCCTTCTTCTTTAAAGTGTAGAGGTACAATCGTTTCTTCACCCTTTTTGACCGTTCCTTGTATATCTGTACCTTCGATATAAAATGGATGCTCGTTCCCATTGACACCAAAAATACTTAAGGTTACATCTTGATTCTTAGGAATCGAAATTGTCCCTGGGTCAAAACGATAAGCTTCGATTTTTTTTCCATCAGATGTCGTTGAGGTAAATTCCCCAGTTACCATATTTATGACAAGTTCATTTCCTTTTTCCTGGCTATTTTCAAATGTAGGAATCGAATCGTTCGTGTAAAAATATAAACTACCGACTAGTATTGCTGCTAAGACTAGAAATAACCATCTTCTTTTTATAATAATAAACTTCATAGCATTCCCTCCTTAAAGCATGTCTACAATCATCTATATGATATGGAAGAGGGTAACTTGTCTAAAAGTTATGAAATTTAATAATGAAATTTCTTGTTTCCTTACAATATTAACATCTTATGTGCATTTTTTTAATATTCAAACTTATTTTGAGTAATTTAGTCATTTCCTCCTAATTTTAGACAAAGATGTTTTAAGTGGTTTGTTGGTGGTATTACATAAACTGTACAACATATCAAAACCTTAAGGAGGATTTCAAAATGAAAAACGATAACAGTAAAATGAGTAGAGAAGAAGCTGGACGTAAGGGTGGAGAAAAAACTGCAAGAAATCATGACAAAGAGTTTTATCAAGAAATCGGCCGAAAAGGTGGAGAAAAAACGGCAAAAGAACATGATAAAGAATTTTACCAAGAAATAGGTCGAAAAGGCGGAGAGGCAACAGCTGAAAATCATGATAAAGAATTCTACCAAGAAATTGGTCA
This sequence comes from Metabacillus sediminilitoris, assembly GCF_009720625.1. Classification (NCBI taxonomy): domain Bacteria; kingdom Bacillati; phylum Bacillota; class Bacilli; order Caryophanales; family Bacillaceae; genus Metabacillus; species Metabacillus sediminilitoris. The sequence continues at coordinate 3,313,158 of NZ_CP046266.1, read as the reverse complement.
AAAGGGTGGAGAAGCAACAGCTGAAAATCATGATAAAGAATTCTACCAGGAAATTGGTCACAAAGGTGGAGAAGCAACAGCTGAAAATCATGATAAAGAGTTCTACCAAGAAATAGGTCGAAAAGGCGGAGAAAAAACCTCTAAAGAAAACGGTAAAGAATTCTATCAAGAAATCGGTGAAAAAGGTGGAAGAAACTCTAGATCAAACGATTAAGAGTTTAGGATCATAAAAAATGATTTTTCGTAAAAATATACTTTTCTTATTACTAAAATAATGTTATAGTATATTAGCGATGAGCTGAATTGTGTAAGTCGACAGACAAGCCAATAGGCTAAATGCACGATGTGGCGTGCAGTCTGTCGCCTCAATACGCAAAACGACGTCTAACTAGACGTCGTTTTTTATTTTGATATTTTCTTATTCTACTAAAATACGGAAATGGTGGAAATATATCATAATGTAGGAACTTTAGCTAATAAGGTTTCTAGAGAAAAGGGGTATTTTATGAATTCTGCTATATTATTTATTGGTGCAGGACGTATGGCTGAAGCGATTATCTCGGGTTTACATAAAAATAATCAGCAAAAATTCAAAAGAGTATTTGTTACAAATCGTTCCAATCCAAGTAGGTTACAAACATTATCTGATATGTATGGAGTTCAACCTGTTCGTGAATGGAGTGAGGTGATAAAAGAAGTAAGCGTAGTCGTTTTAGCTATTCCACCTCAAGAACATGAAAAAATACTCAATAAATTAAAGGGTGTTGTAACAGATCAATTTATTGTTACAATAGCTGCGGGAATCGGACCATCATTTATAGAAGCAAGACTTCCAGGCAATCAAGCAGTTGGTTGGATTATGCCAAATACTGCGGCCGAACTAGGCCATTCAATTTCATTGTATACGTATGGAAAATATGTTACCGAAGCAAATAAAAATCAGATGGTTGAATTAGTCGATTCTATTGGTGCTTCGCAATTATGTACCGAGAAGGAAATTCATGATTTAACTGCCGTAACAGGTAGTGCACCTGCTTTTTTATATCTTTTTGTAGAAGGACTCATAGAGATAACAGAAAAATATGGAGTTTCTAAAGAGGTCTCCCAGAAATTAGTGACTGAAATGGTAGTTGGTTCAGCTGAAATGTTGAGGACTGGAAAAACTCCGAATGAACTTAGAGAGCAAGTTACGACACCTGGTGGTGCAACAGCAGAAGGGATTGCACTACTAAAAAACGGCGGGTTTGAAAAACTGCTTCAAGAGGCTATTAAAGCAACGAATAAAAAAGCTAATGGTTCAATATGAGGATAAAAAGAGGCAACCTTCAGAGGAGCTAACCACTTCTTTTAGGGCTGCCTTAATTTATTCAATTTTATGGTTTAACATCTTTCTCTTGATAGGATTCCTGTCTTTTTCTAAAGCCGCTAAAAAGTAAATAATATTGATAGCTTTTTCTAACTCTTTCTAAAAACCAAAAGGGAATAGCGAATTGAAATCTCTTAAATAATGGATAATAAACGAAGTTGTATATTTTTTTAAAATGACTCCATTTTGGACATGAGTATGGTTTTAAAAAATCAGAAACATCAACGATATATCCCTTACCATCTTTCATAATCACGTTTTTTCCGTGAATATCAGTAGGGTTTAATCCTCTTTGTTTTGCATAAATGATTGCTTGATCAACATCATGTATAACAGATCGAGGAATAAAAATACCTTCTTTAAGTGCTTGATACAAAGTAATACCATCTAATTTTTTTAGAACAAGGTGACGTTCACCATAATCATAAAGCTTTGAAAATGAATGGTGATCACCAAGCTTTTTATAAACGTCAATTTCTTCTTTTATTCCTTCACGATTTTTCGCGTATACTTTAACAACGACTCCGTTTAATGTTTCATGAGTAAATACCCCAGCAAAATTCCCTTTGCCAACGAGATTCCAATCTTTAGGAATGTTCTTAATAATAACAGGATCATATTGAGCCATACTTTTTATAAAGATATTTTTTACTAATTCATTATATATCAATGACATTTTGCACCCCAAAACAACAAAGTATTTCACTTTTAGTATATTTAATTTATTGCAATAATCAATGATACAAGGGAAGAAATTAATTTTATTAGAGGGATAAGTGCATAAAAGAAAATCTCATGCTCTGGCATGAGATTTTCTAAAAAATACTTTATTTATTCTTTTTTAGACTTACTGCCGAAAAATTTTCTAATACTGGTAAAGTCTTTTCATCTTCAATCATAGCGTGTCCACAAAGAGGACAATTGGGTTTTTCATCAGATTTAAAATTATCTCTCATCCAACCATTACACTCATCGGAATCACATGTCCATATTTTTAAACTTACTTCTGGCGGCTTTTCGACTTGCTGTTGAAATCTCATTTAAACACATCCTTAGTAAGGAGATTTAGTACTACATACATTATACACAATTTTATGAACAATATGTATAATTGTTAACAAAAACATCCAGAGCTTCCAATTAGATATTGGAGGGCTGGTATTACTCCTCAACTAATTCCGAAACGGCAACCTGAGATCTTTCTTCAAGGGGTCCTCTTAAATGGCAAGTAACCATCTCTTGATCCTCATGTAATTCATCAATCCAAACAGAACTGCCATTGTACATAACTTTAATATCAGCTGAAGAAGACAAAATTTGTTTTACACGATTAATATCCATAAAAAAGCCTCCTTTATCATCATAATTCTATTTTTTACTAATAATGTGTTTTTTATCCCATCATACGGTTAATTAAAGGCTCTTTACGTAAAGATTGTTGTTTTAGCAAGTAACAAATATGAACAGCTGTTGATTGTTGTGGATATGCAAGACTCCTGCGGAGGAACGTCCATTAGGACCCCGCAAGTGCAAAGCACTGATGAGGCTAGTGAGGCCGCCCGCCGAAAGCGAGTACCTGCAATGGAAATCAATCCAGTAATTCGTGTAAAGATATTTGAAAAGCAACAAAGTATGCGAAAACAGCTTAATTAAAGGAATTCTTTTAAGAATGATCATGATTTTTTGTGAGTTTTCTGCCCTTTTTCAACGGCATAATTTGACCATATGTTAAAGTACGCCAGAGCCATTCTGCGGGACCATAATGGAAGTAAGTAAGCCAAAAGTAGCTAAATACTAATTGGGAACTAAAAATAACTAAACTAATCAATGTTCCTTCGATTAAATCAACTTTTTCGTATAAATGAAATAATCGATAAAAACCAATCGATACTATAGATTGAAGTAAATAATTAGATAAAGCCATCTTGCCAACAAAACCAAACGGTAGAAGCAGCTTCAACCATTTAGGATATGAACATAAAATGAAAAGGGAAGACATATAGAATATGCTTAGTGAAAGACCACTTACACTTGAAAAAAAGTGAGATATTAATTGCTGATCAGCTTGTCCAATATGAATGATTGATGTCAGAATAAGTCCGTTTACAATTACGATTGGTAAGCTGGTCATAAAAGTCCATTTTAAACATGATGTAATAAAATGATGATTTTTTTCATTTTCTATATACATTTCCTTTTTTCCTACATACAAGCCAAGTAAAAACGAACCTAAAATCGGAATGATTGTTATAGGTAACTGATTGAGAATTGGCAGTACTTCGACTTGAAATCGATAATACAGCCAATCAGTATATGATGCTTCTTTATAAATAGTTGTATATTCAGAAATTTTGTTGGCAATAAAGTCAGAATCCCAAGTCGATGACAAAGGCAAAAACGCGCTTACGAGTAGTAAAAAGTGATATAGAGATAGTAATCCAATTGAACAATAGAGTATTTTCCTACTTGGTAGCCTATAAAAAAGCAATAGAATAAGACCGCAAATGGAATAAGTATGTAGAATATCGCCATGCCAAATCAAGACAAGATGAGATAGGCCTAATAGTAGTAAAAAAAGCATTCTTTTAATGAAGGTCGTCCTTCTTTTAGTATGTAGGAAAAATAAATAAAAACCTAATCCAAATAAGAAAGCGAAAATAGGATAAAACTTCATTTGAATAAATAGGGTAAAAAAGATTGATATGAACTTTTCTAATCCCTGATAATTATTAGGTAGTCCATAATAACTTTTTATAATATCAGGTGAGTGAAAACTACTCATGTTAACTAACAAAATACCTAAAAGGGCAAATCCGCGTATTATGTCTAACTGTATTATTCTGCTCCTCTTTTCAGACATTGGCAAACCTCCTTATCAAAAACATTATATTCTTATATGAATTTTCAATTGGCATAACAAAAATGTCCACTTTTATTATAGGCTGTTTTCGTAAATTTTGTTGCTATTTACCAAATAATGCGGTGTGGTTTATTTTTAGATACTCGCTTTCCGTACCGCAGGAGTCTCGCAATATGCTCCAATCAACCTTAAATAGTTTTCGTTTTAAAAGCAACATTATCATAGAAAAGAGCCTAATTATATAAGAAAGATTGTTTTTTAGAAAAAAAGTGAATTCATTTAGTAAAAATAGCCAAACTATGGTAGTGAAAAAATAACATATAAATTGGAGTGAAAAGAATGTTAAAAAAGTTAGTATTGGCAACTTTTGTGCTTTTATTGTCAGGTCCGGCTGTTTCTCATGGGCAAATCAAGATGTTCAATGAACCACCATTTGAATATTATAAAGTGTCACCAGGTGATACATTTTGGTATATAGCAAAACGGTATGGCTTGGATTACAAAAAACTGATGCAATTAAATCCAAATGTTGAACCAAGGAATATGCAAGTTGGAGAAGTTATTCGGTTAAAAGCATCTGCATCAAGTCCTAGTGGATTTGAAGAACAAGTTGTTCAGCTTGTTAACCAACAAAGAGCTAAGGCAGGTTTAAGACCTCTGACACATCGTGCTGATGTTAAAAATGTAGCTCAGAAAAAAGCAGAGGATATGATTAATTCAAACTATTTCTCCCATACTAGTCCGAATTACGGTTCACCTTTTGACATGCTAAAAACATTTGGAATTAGCTATTCATATGCAGGCGAAAATATTGCAAAAGGACAAAAAACACCTCAAGAAGTGATGAATGCTTGGATGAATTCATCAGGACATCGTGCAAACATTTTAAAACCGGAATATGATGTTATCGGTGTTGGTTTTTACCATGGTGCTTGGGTTCAAATGTTTATAAAAGCTCGTTAAAGATTAAAAGAAAAAGGCACCAATAAGGTGCCTTTTTACCAAGTTTATTCAGTTAAAGTAATTATTGTACTCTGCCACTCATTTGTGATTGAGCAAAAGATACAAGACGTTTTGTGATTTCTCCACCAACAGAACCATTCGCACGAGATGTTGTTTCTCCACCAAGATTAACACCAAATTCTGAAGCGATTTCGTATTTCATTTGGTCGATAGCTTGAGAAGCACCTGGTACTAATAATTGGTTTGAACTATTGTTGTTTGCCATGTTGATTCCATCTCCTTTTTGAATTATTGTTTGGTGGGTTAGGTTGGATTTGCACCAAGCTTATAACCTACTAGGCTAACCCGTTTTTGTTTGTGTGATTGTTGATAATAATATCTCACGTATAAGAGGATTTATTCTTATATAAGGGGGAGTAATTTTTTCCAATTTAAAATTCTGTTTTGAAAATTGGGAAACGGCTAACAAATTTGAAATGAGGAATAATAGAAGCAAAAATGCCGTAGGAGTTGACATTATGACAAACTTTGCTTTGATAGATGGTAAAAAAATCGCTTATGATGATTTAGGAGAAGGAACTCCTGTTATTTTTATTCATCCACCTGGGATGGGCAGGAAAGTATTCTATTATCAAAGAAAACTTAGCGATCATATGAGGGTGATTTTCCCCGATTTATCTGGTCATGGAGAAAGTTCACGAATAAATGCAAAAGAAGTGTCAATTGACTATTATAGTAAGGAATTAGTTGCTTTTCTTGATCAATTAAAGGTGACTCGTGCTATTTTTTGTGGATACTCTGCTGGTGGAGCAATTGCCCAATATATTAGTATACATTTTCCTGATCGCGTAGAAGGATTAATATTATCTGGTGGTTATCCTGCAGTATTAAACAAATCTTTACGTTGGGAACATCATGCAGGTATGTATATGGTAAAAAAACATAAAAAACTTTTATCAAGAATTTTAGCGATTAGTCATACAAAAAATGAAGACTTAAGAAATATTCTTTTCTTACATATGAATAAAGCACAAAAGGATGTTTGGTATAATTATTATAAAATGGTTCTTCATATGAATTTAATTCATCAACTTAATAACATAAATGTTCCTTCCCTTTTGATGTATGGGACAAAGTCTGATTTAATTAATAAGTATGCGGAATTTTTCAAAAAAAAGTTAAAGCGGCAACATCGAATCGTCTTTTTTAAACAATCTACACATCAATTACCAACGAGAAGATGGAGACATGTAAATGATGAAATTATTCAGTATGTACAGAAATTAGAAACCGCTCCTAAATAAAAAGAGCGGTTTTCTGTTTATTTTCCATATGGATATGATACATGGATACTGTTAATTGTCCCAGGTTCATCTTGAATAATATTCAATGATTCCATGTAATTTGTAAATTCTTTTTGGATTTCTTTAGGTGCACCTTCTTTTAAATGCCAATTGCCAGGCTCATCAACAAAGTATTCACTATTAACAAATTTAGGATAATCTTCAGGCATATACTTTCCTCCAAACGAATGACTTGTTCATCCATAGCATATCCAGTAATTTAAATGGTTATTGTCAAAAAGACAGTTAAATTTCAATGTTGATTTTAAGAAAATGAATGATAATCGGAAATGGCGGTGGCTTTTGTGTGAAAGCACGCAACCGAAACCTCGTAGGAGTAAGGTGACGAGGCGTCTAAGGAGCGGCAACTAGTCATTTTCATGATCAGCATGATGTTTTTTAATGAGCCTATAAAGAAAAAAAGCTGAGTAGGGTGTATATTTGAGGACACCTATATTCAGCTTTTATTGATGGACCTATTTGATTGTTTCTTTTTCCTTTTTTTCTCTTTCAACTGATATTTCCTTGATAAAACCTGATCTTGAGAAGAGATTTGTCACATACCCAATTACTTGTTTATAATTATCTTCAATTTTTTCGATAACATAGCTAATTCTTTCATGTATTGTTGCTCTAAGACTATCAAGATCTCTTGACATTTTTTGATTCAATGCTTCTTGATGATCAAATCTCTCTAAAATCGTTTTATGAAAGGCTTCTTGTAATTCAAGTGTTGTTAATATTTCTTCATACATTTTATTTTGATCTTCTAATTGTTCACTAAGGCTTTTATGCTGCCCATCATATTGTTCAATATTTAAAGAAAGTCTTTGAATAGCAGAGTCTTGAAGCGTAAGTTGATCAATAATTGCCTGATTTACAACACCATCATTTTCATATTTATTTATAATTTCATGATTGAATTCTTCCATTTTTTCTAATCGTATCAGTAACATTTTATATGCTTCATCTTGATTTGACATATTTTCAATGATTGGTGTTGTACGAGCTTCTTGTTGTTCAAGTTCTTGTATGACATGTTGATATTGTTTTTCTTGTTCATGCTTTGTTTCATGTACTAACATATTCATAGAATCTGTCGTATTTTTTATTGATTTATTCATTTCAACTTGTTGTGAAATAAATTCCTGTAAATAATTCTTTCGTAAAGAATCTTGATTAGAAGTAACCGTAATTTTAGATGGATGTTTATATATCGTAGGATGATTATCGTTTTTGATATAGACCAAAAATCTCACTCCTTTCACTAAATCGTGTAAATGGTGTTAATATCTTATGTGTTAACATCTTGTTTTGATAACAATAAAAAATTATGAAGGATTTATTAACTTGAGGGACATACTAAGAAGGATGAAAATGGAAAGGTGGTTGAAAGATGAGTTTAGAATGGTTTGACCGGGTAAGTGTTGAATTGCAAGATCATCTGGAATCAATTTGTGATAAGTATGACCAAGTAGGACAAATGTCAATTGATCGTGGTGCGAAACATCCAAGAATTGAATTCTTTGTTGAAACAGAAGATGATGATCGTGATTATTTTTGTACTTTGTTTTTTGATCCTCATAATGAAGACTTCTATATTGAAACATTTGATTTTGAATACGAGCAAACCTCTAGAATGATTCTTTCTGATATTGAAGAAATTGTTGATGCTGTTCATGAAAGCTTCCATAGTTATATGAATGACGATTATGAAGATGAAGATGAAGATTTTTCTGAGGAATATGAAATCGTTGATGAAGAAGAATCAGATATCTTTGAAGAAATTGATGTTGAATGGGAGACGCCAGAGGTTACAGCATTTAAATACGAAGATGAAGTAGAAGTAACATATCAATTTGGAATAGTTCAAGAAACAGGTGATGGGGTTCTTCGTCGACTTAATCGGATAAAAACGTCAGATGATGACCTCATAAAAGATGAGACAAACTTTATATTTAGTAAAGAAGAGGCTAGCACAATTATCGCCATGATCGCTAGTCATATGGATTCATTATCTGAGTTTGATTTATCTTAATACAAAGCCATTTCAAAATGAGAAGAAAATGGATCCCCCTAAAGGGGGGGTAAATCATTGAGAAGCGTAAGACTTATTATTAGAATTTTCACTAGCTAAGAAGTCTGCAAAACTATCTCTAAGTAAAGATCCTGTTACAAATATTTTACCCGCTTTAAAAGAAGTGAATCCATCACCTCCAAATGCTAAATAATCACTAATAGCCACACTATAAATCTTAGATGGAACGATTTTATGACCATTTTTATCACTTAGATCTTGAATTTTTTCTCCAATTTTGGCAGCATGATTAATTGAATAAGAAATCCCTGCAGGCTGAAGAAGGTTTTCTCTATCTTTCTTCCATTGTTGTTCTAAGGCTTTTTTAATTTGGCTTCCTGTTAGCCTCGTTTTTACCACTTTATGATTAAAAGGCAATACAGTATATATATCCCTAGCCGTTATTTCTCCTTTTTGAAGACTCATTCTAATTCCCCCATGATGTGTAAATGCCATATCTGTATCCATCTCTGCCATCATAGACGTTGCTACCATTTCAGCAAGTGGTGAATAGCCGTTTTTATCTTTTTTTCTAGAGAGTGATTTCGGAATAGATGCAATTACTTCATTTTTTCTTTGCGTAAGCTTTTTTTCATAAGCTGAAATGTGTTTCATTGTTTCCTTATCAGGATCAATTAAATTATGTAATGTCAATTGAATAGTAGCATCCTTACTTACAATTTCTCCTGTTAAGGAATCAATTTGAAGTTGAACTTTTGAAATTGCCTTTCCATAAGAGTAGCCTTGTACAATTAATTTATTATCTACAGTTGTATTAGCGTACGTGTGACTATGGCCGGTAAAGATTATATCTACCTCATCATGAATAAGTGGAGCCATTTTGACCATTGCTTTCTCTGGACTCTCACCCGTCACATTTGATTTTGCAGAAACATGTGCTAATACAATAATTGCTTTTACTCCCTTATTAATTAATTGTTCTGTCGCTTGATTAATAGCAGAAACTTCATCAATAATATGTACTTGTTCTCTATTTTTGTAAATAACATAATCGTTTGTTTCAGTTGTTAAAACGCCAATAAAGCCGATTTTTATCCCATTCATTTCTTTTACAACATAAGGCGGGAGTAGTTGAGCGTTTGTTTTTTTATCAATTACATTTGCAGAAATATATGTAGTGTTCGACCCTTCAAACCCGCTATCTTGATCACCTTGTAAAAGCCGATTCATTTCTTGAACTCCTTCATCAAATTCATGATTACCAAGAGTCCCTACATCTATCTTTAGCTGGTTTAAATACTCAATCGTTGGTTCATCTTTGTATAGTGAAGAAATAGGAGGGCTGGCACCTACCATGTCACCAGCATGGACAAGCAGTGTGTTCTTTTGTTCATTTTTAAATTTTTTAAGATATGCAGCTACATATTCTGCACCACCGACTTTTTGACCAAACAAAACTTGATGTGTATTAAGTTGTCCGTGAAAATCATTTAAGCCAAGCAATTGTACGTTTACAAGATTCCTATTCGTGTTGTCCGAATAAACAGATGTTCCGATTACTAGAAAACTAATACAGCAAATCAGGATGATTATTCTTTGTTTAGCCAAGCTTTTTCCCTCCTTATTAGGTTTAAGATAAGCTTAGCAGTCAAAAATGAATCCTAATTAAATAAAACGTAAAGTTTTAATGAAGTTTATATTGGATATGTAATAAGAGGGGTTTGTACAGTAAAAAGTCAATAAAGAAGTATGGTACAATCGTTTTACAGGTGAGAGAAACAATGCCATTCTTATCAGAAGTGTATATGAAGGAGAGACAATGTGAAAATTATTGCTGACATACCATATATTAAAGTAGTAAGAATGATTGAACATAATACACAATATCATAAAGAAGAAGTGCACTACATCACATTGTCTAAAGAAAAAGTTATAACATTTGACGATTCCTTTTTATTACATGAAGTTTTAGATATATCCTACCGATTTTTTTCAAAAGAAATGGGTTTTCTTTATTTACATACAACAAAAGGAATGTATTCATTTACAGTGAGAACAAATCCACAGTCCTTTATTGATCATTATAAAAGGATTAAATAAACCTTAAAATCTAAGTCAATACATCCTTTTGTTTGTGAGTGTTTTTTTCTTATTTAGTTGATTGATTATTAATCTTTTTTTCAATAAATTTCTTGAAATCTTCCTTACTAATACCTGATAACATAGCCTCTTTTACTAATTTAGCAATTTCTAGCTTTTGATATGAGTTCAGTTCATCTGTAGTCAATTAAAGACCTCACTTTCATTATTGCCATAAGATTAATTGAATCTGGCAATGTTTTTTGTAATAATAAACAATTAAATATTTCCCTATTATCTAGATATTTAAACCTCAAAAGATGAAAAAGTTGTTGGGTTAATAGTAAAGAATGGAGGAGAGTCGAGTGATTGTAAGTTCTATGGTGCATTCTTTCCGAAGAATATTCAAAATGAGTCCATCCATTTCCCTAATAAAAAAAATAAAAGATCAACATAACATGAATGATATGAAAAAGATGATTATTGTAGCTCATCGAGGTGCTTCAGGACATGCACCAGAAAACACGATGGCTGCGTTTAAAAAAGCAATTGAATTAGAGGCTGATTACATAGAGTTAGATGTTCAATTGTCAAAGGATCAGGAGCTTGTTGTTATACATGATTTAAATGTTGCAAGAACAACAAATAGTAATGGAGATGTTCGGGAGCTTACATCGCGGCAGTTAAAAGGACTTGATGCAGGAAGCTGGTTTCATCAAAAATTTTCTGGAGAAAAAATACCGACACTTAAAGAAGTATTTGAGGAATGTAGAGGCAAGATCGGACTATTAATCGAGATAAAAAATCCTCATTTATATCCCAATATTATTGAAAAACTTGCTATTGAACTAAAAAAATACAAACTGCATTGTCCTCAAAATGATGAATTAATTGTCCAGTCATTCGATTTTAAATTGTTGCAAAAATTCCATAAATTGGTACCAGATGTTCCATTAGGACTTCTAGTGAAATATCAAGTGCAGGGAGTTTCAAATATCCAATTAAAAGAATGGGCAAAACTTGTTCATTATATAAATCCTAATAAAGCACTTGTCACTAAAAAGTTAGTGAAGAGAATTCATGCCCATCATATAAAAGTTTTTCCCTATACAGTTAAAAGTAAAAAATCAATTAAGCTATTGATGGCTGCTAAAGTGGATGGAATTGTAACAGATTATCCTGATTTTTTTATAAAATGAACCTTAAAAAAGGCTGATATGTGTGAACTGACCCATCTAAATGAGACTTAGAAAAAACACCTAAGCTACCTGTTCTCCAAATTCTATTGGAGACAGGTAGTTTAGTTTTGCCTGATTTCGTATTTGATTATAATAATACATGTATTGATTTACGATTTGCACTACTTTAGATATAGATGCTCTTCTTAGAGTGTTGAATCCTTCCGACTTTAGCGAGGAGTGAAAGGATTCTATGACGGCATTATCATGGCAGTTTCCTTTGCGGGACATGCTTGTGATAATGCCTTTTTCTTTAGCTAAGTTTTGATTTAAGAGGGGAAATACATGTAAGTGATGAATGAAGCTATAAAATTATTTATTGGAGTTTTACTTAAAGGCACTTCAGAAAATCTAAAATAAAAATGAAAAGGGAGAAGAAAAGCGGTCAGTATAAAAACTGTTAAAATTATTCGTAATTGATTAAGAATCGAAAATAAGTTAGTAATGTAAGATTGTCCAATGCGCATTTCACTCAAGAAATGCACTATAATGTTTTCTGAAAAAAATCTATAATAGTAAAAATTCAAATAGAGAATAAAATGGAGGAATATTATTCCACCAAGGTGTTGAATTAACAAGGTTTTAGCCGTAAATGGGAACAAAATATAATTGTCATTACCGAACTATTAATATATGATTATCCAAGTAATTTGGACTTTAATTAATAGTTTCGGAGGGAAACATTTTAATATGAAAAAAATCATTCTATTTATTATGGTTTTTACTTTGTTTATCACTTTTCTACTTCCAACTGGTCATATTTATGCACAACAATTAGAACCTATTGTGAAAGTAAAGTTATTGAATTATTTAGGGAATAAAACAGAAATCACGTTAAAGCCAAATGGTGATTATGTAACAAATGATGAGAAGGTTGTTTTGAAATCAGGACAATCATATCTATTAAAACAAGTGAATGGAAAACTATCTTTATATAAAGATGGAAGTCTCCTTAATTCATATGAAACGTTTTCTGCTCAACCAATACAATCCAGATCACAACTTTCAATCAATAACCGTTTGTATTTAGGCAGCTTTGATTTTATTATCGAAAATAATCAATTTGTACGTCCGATTAACGCGGTGTATATGGAAAATTATTTAAAAGGTGTTGTTCCAATTGAAATGTATCCTTCTTGGAATGTCGAAGCCTTAAAAACACAAGCAGTAGCTGCAAGAACGTATGCAATGAGCTATATTAACCGCGGTATCATTAATGATACAATCTCATATCAAGTATATGGTGGATATATTTGGACACCAAACACAACAAAGGCAGTTGATGATACAAAAGGACAAGTCCTTAAATATAATGGTCGTTTAATAGATGCTGTATATTCGGCAAGCAACGGAGGAACGACAGAAAGTAATGCAAATGCTTGGGGAAATACGGCAGTTCCATATTTAACGATTAAGAAAGACGATTATGATCCAAAAACGGTTTGGAGTTTTTCTTTTAATAAGACACAAATTGATTTAACGACAAAAGATTTAGCTAAATCAGGAGAATGGTGGTCTTCAACAAAAGAAGTGAATGCAGGAATATCGTCTAATCTTAAGTTGTGGTTAAACAACAACGGTTATGCAAACAAAGATATCAAAATTATGTCTATCCCTGAATTTTCTCTTCATAATACTGGCTCTGGCGGTCGTATTAACAAGGGATCGATCACTGTAAACTTTTTAGTGAAAGACAAGGTAGATGCTGATGGTAAATTAATTCCTCAACAACTATCGTTTTCAGATGTAAGTGCATCAAAAATTCGTGCGATGATTGGTAATCGTGTTATGTTGAGTTATTTAATAAAAGAAATGAAGACAGAAAATAACATTGTTACTGTCGAGGGGCAAGGCGATGGACATGGTGTCGGCATGAGTCAGTGGGGAGCAAAGGATATGGCTGATGCAGGAAAAAGCTACGAGGAAATTCTAAAGTTTTATTACACAGGAATTTCGATAACAAAAATGTACGAACCATCTACAAAAGTTGAAAGTCCATCAACAATCGAAGAAGTAAATCAACCAACGGCAATACAAGAATCGCAAAATGAAGCTGAGCTTTATGTGGATTCAAAAACACAGACACCAGTAACACCTCAACCAATTCAAGACAAAACAGCACCGATCATCAAAGATGTTGCGTCTTCCTATAATTATAATAACAATACCAAAAAAGTGTCCTTAACTTATTCTGTCAATGAAAATTCTGATATAACTGTATATGTGAAAAATTCAAATGGAACCATTATAAAGGAACTTGAAAAGCAGATTAAAAAGAATACTGGAAAATATACCGTAACTTGGGATGTTTCATCCGTATCAAACGGTGGATATATTTTCGGAATCATTACAACTGATTTAACAGGAAATACATCCTCAGCAGCACATCCATTTACAGTAAATAAACCTACTGTTGTCATAAAAGATAAGACCGCACCAATCATCAAGAATGTTGCAGCAACGCTCAATAACAGTACAAAAAAAGTGTCATTCGCGTATTCTATTAACGAATCATCATATGTAACAATTTATGTGAAAAATTCTAAGGGGAAAATCATTCAGACTCTGCAAAATCAGGTGAAGAAGTCATCAGGTAACAATACAATTACATGGAATGTGGCTTCTATATCAAACGGGGCTTATGTTTTTGGAATTACGACAAAGGATTTATCAGGGAATATCTCTTCAGTAACACGAAATTTTACTTTATACAAGGTGCAAACAGGAAAAATAAATGTAAACAATGTGTTACTTAAACAAAAAGCTTCGACTAGTTCTAAAACATTAGCAAAACTCCAAAAGAATTACACAGTTACCGTAATAAGTAAAAGCGGTTCATGGACTTATATCCAATATGGCAAAACGAAAGGTTATGTTTATTCAAAATATATTAGCGAGATTAAGTAAAAAAATATGTATGTGCACTACTCTCTTTAAGCTTAATAAAGAGAGTAGTTTTTTATTATCCAACGAATATTTTATGCAAAATTAGTCTTAAACAAAAAAGGAACTGTTCTCTATCAAAGTTGTAAGAAAGCAGTCATTTTTTTAGAACATGCTGAATGAACTTGAAATAAAAATAACTATAAAGATCCAGGCTCATTTTTCACCCTTGCAATGACATCAACAATCTCTTTTACAATATCGGCACCAGATGCTTGTCTCGCTTCAAGCCACTCGTCATGTTCATGCTGGATCATGCGCAACACCCAGTTATAAGAAGGTGATGTGAGAACATGAATACCTTCCACATTCCATTGGTCATTGCGCTGATAAAACATCATCAAACGTTGGTTATGAATTTTCCTTTGAATGGCCTTGTGAAATTGTTTTACGATTACACTACAAGTCTCTAATCTGTTGGTTTCTTCAATTTGTTCGAGATGATCAATTTTATGATCTTGAACATATTTTTTATAATCGGCAGGGGAGATGAGCAAATGTTGTGTAGTCTGAACAGGAAGATTTTCTACTCCTTTTAGCATTCGAGGAAGTATGATGTCATTCCATGTTTCATCAGGTTTCCCAAGTATTGTAATGGCTAATTGATTTTCATGTAATCGGGTACATTCAATGACTTGATGATCACTAAAATAGAAGAGTGTTTTTTCATGTTCATCCAACACCATTTCTACCACGACATTTGATCTGGCTATGACCCACATTGCCTCGATAAATTCATCATTAAACGAGAGCTCTCCGCTAACCAAGTCTACTAAGCCAAGCTGATGCAATTTTCTAAAGGTGATTTCCTGTTCAATATCAAATTGACGAGGATCTTGACCTGAAAAGGGATATGATAAGCCAATTAACGTTTTTGCACCTAACATGTTCATTAGTATATAGATATCTTTGTTTGATAATTGATATGTCAACGTTATTCCTCCTCATGAAGATTGATTGCTTTTCTAGGCAGACATTCTGCGGCTTTTTTTCGGTAATCCGAACTCAGGATAGACTTGCTTGAGTTTGTCTTTATGCTTATTCATATAAAAATAACGGTGAATAAAAATTGAAAAATAAGCTGTTAAAATGGAAATGATTGCTAACAAACATGTGAATATCAATATTTTCAGCTCTTCGCTAAAAACAAATGTCAGGATGATTTGGGAGAGAACATACCCAATACCAGCAGCAGACATGGCTTTTGATATATTCATTGTATTTCCTTTCTTTTGCAGCGCAGCATATGTACCAGAATGCAAGGCTTTTACATTGATGATATTCATGGTGATAATTAACCCAACAAAGATCAGGAATCCAATTATAAAGGACATGCTTCCTTCGACTCGAATATTGGCATAGAGCAATTTTTGGGTTGTAAGGAAAAAGACGTACGTATTGACGATTCCGTATACACCAAAAAATAAATAATAGGAATGTTCAAAACGATACGGTGCGATGATATAAATGATCGCCCAGAGATGGAGGATCACTGCTGGAATGATCGCTGCAAGAAAAAATGGATAGGAAAAGGGTACGCTTACTAATGGCAAAAGACCTAACAAGTCTAAGAAAATGAGAAAGAAGACAAGGATATTCCCTCTGTTTTCTTTTGGTCTCTGTAATTTAAAGTATGATAAATGTATTTCATCTAGCTGTTTTTTCAATATGTCCACCTCATTTTATAGCAGAATAACGGGCAGTTAAGCCTTCATTTCAAGACTTTGATAACTCGAGGAAGGGTAACTGCTCGTAATAGCCTGATAAGTCTTGCTTTATCAATCAAACCAAGAACCAACTTTATCAATCAAACCAAGAACCAACTTTATCAATCAAACCAAGAACCAACTTTATCTATTAAAGCTGTCGTTCCTTTTTTGATTGCGTCGCCGACAGAATCAGATTTGCCATCATTGTCGACATCCATAAATTTAAAATCACTTAGCAGGGTAGAAACGGCAATTCCAGCTACTGCACCAACAGCTGTTCCGGCTATTACGCCAACTGGACCGCCAACAGTTCCGACTAGTGCACCTACTTTTGCTCCGGCAGCGGCAGAGGCTGCAATGGAAGCACCGGCAACGACAACATCACCGGTTACATTTCCAGCAATTTCGCTTGCTTTTTGGTTGTTTTGTACACCGTGGACAATATCTCCAGCAACTGTTACACCTACACCGATATACCCTAATTTATTACTTGCCCACTTAAATGAATCCTTTACCTTTGTTGCTGGATCAACATATTTATATAATCTTGATAAGTTTGTTGCGTTAGGACCAGAATACGTCTTTTTTCGTAGACCTACTAAATCAGGGCGGGTAACCTTTAAGACAACTTTTTCCTTCCCTTGGGCGGTTACTCTCGTTGTTCTGCTTACCCCAAAGCCTTGGCCTGCAAGCCTTACATCTTTTGATGACTCATATGCGGTTGCGACAAGTCCACCCAAACTTGCGAAGGCATTGATCGGCTTTTCTTTCCAATCATTAAAATTAAAACCTAATGTTTGTGTGGGATCCCATTCAGCATTCATGCCTTGAAAGAGATGTGTCGTCTCAACACCATTTGCTTCAACTCGTGGATGATTGGCCAATAGAGATGTGTTCGTCATGATGCTTGTGTCGATTGTTCCTTCTGGGTTGTATGTTTCAATTGAAAGGTCCTTCGCTTGAAAGGCTTGTTGAATATGCTGAATATATAGGTTCATCTTTTGGATATCTTGTTCTACTGGATTCAATGCCGTTGATTGGCTTTGATCAAAGGTATGTAATTTTTCGACTGTTTGATCAATACTTAAATTGACTTGATAGATTCGATGGAGAAAATCATCATTTTTTAAGAGTGGTAAGGCAACGATATCTTGTACAGAATCCATCAGGTTATTTGTCTCATTTGATAAATTTATTGTCATATTCTTTGCATTTTGCAAACTGCTGAGAAGATCGTGTTGTAAAAAATTATCACGTATATAACCATTGTCAGCAGGTTCCAATGATTGCAGTTCCGCTTTCATCGTATGTAATAGGCTCTTATAATTTTCAATAACCGTTTTATAAAATGACAAAAATGAATCATGACAATCTTGATAAAAAGCTCGGATCGATTGCCCGCCATTACCTTTTAACGAATCCTCGAGGGAAATAATCCCTTTAACCATTTCTTGAATTTGCTTTATTTGTTCATCATAAATGGTTAATTTATCAAGCATTTCATCTATACCTGACTGCAATGATGCAACGTCTAAAGTCTTCATCTCGACTTCACTCCTTATGAACCGGATAAACATATCATTTTTACTATAACATGGAAAAATAGTACCGTAATGATAAAAATAGATGGTTTTTCCAATTATACACGTGGGACTTATTACTTGTTTTAACCAGGGGAAAGGGTACAAGTATCGATATGATTGTGAGAGGGAAGCAGCAGGCAAAAAAAGGACGATCCAGTTAGGTGAATCGTCCTTCCATGATCCTTATTCTTTTAAATCCATTGAGATTTCAACAAATACTTTAGCGCCTTCCTTACTTAGCGAAGAAATATTTTTATCTGTTAGAATCGTCCCTTTTTTATATAATAAGCCTTTTTCTCCGCCTGAGTTAGTGGGCCGCCTCCCAGTTTTATGGGATTCTCTCGTAGTTCTTCCTTCTTCTGTGTGAGCAGCGCATCATTGACTATGACACGTTCTTTATCAAAAGAAATCACATTCTCAATGGGTAGAAATAGTTCATTTGTACCAGAATGGATGAGGAGACTATCTAACTGACCATTATCTTCATTGAAAAAATTATCGGAAATTTCGCCTGATAGATCTCCTTTTCTTGTTAGAACTATTGATCCAATGAGATGAATTTGCTTATTTAACAATTGATTGATAAAAGGAATTTCATGTAAATCGATGATAGAGTTATTTTGTTCAATCATCACAGCTGATTCCCCAATCCCAACAATTTTTGGATAAGGAATGGCTTTTACACTAACTTGTCAATCATCCTGTTCCATTGTTAAAAAATCAACTGAAAGTTTTCGGGATTAATAATCAATCCTTTTATCTTTCCGATCTGATTAACGTTAGAAATACTTATTACGGGAAGATCATATATTTTTTCCTTGCTTTTTTTCATTATTGTGCAATCCTTTTCCGCTAGATGGTTTTAATAAACGTATTGGTCTATTGCAGACCATGTGATTGGTATATAAAAAAGTCTCAAAAAATAATAATTAGACCTAACCTTTCTTTTATATACATATATGTTTTCTAAAATCAGGTTTGACAGTGAAAAATCCAAACGTCATGAAAATGAGTGCATAATAAATATACATCAAATGTCCTGTATTTTTCACAAATTATGTAACAAAATCATCCTAAAATCCGTTATATTAATATGAAATCTATCATTTCATTTAGAAAATGGGTTGAAGGGGAATAGAATGATGAGGCAGGAACGAAACAGAAAAAGACGTCGGTTAAAAAAGTCTGTCCGCCGCTTGCTTTTTTTCCTTTTTATCATGCTGATTGGAACCGCTTTATATCGCATTTTTGATTCTGAAAAAATTGCGACAGAGGTTGCAGGACATGAAGGGAAAAAAGAAGCCGCACAAGAGAAAGAGGAAAAGCCAACTGAAACAACGATAAAAATCAGCGCAGCTGGAGATTTTACCCTTGGAACAGATGAAAACTTTGACTATCATGATTCTTTTGTCAATGAAGCATCGGAAAAAGGGCTTCCTTATTTTGTTGAGGGACTAGACAATATTTTTAAAGAAGATGATTTTACAACCGTTAACCTGGAAACGACGTTGACGAATGCTACTGAAAAAGCCGTCAAAAAATTCACATTTAAAGGAGATCCTTCCTATGCAAATA